>JBILKO010000058.1:0-15013 GCA_044376615.1 Caulobacteraceae bacterium | reverse complement strand
CGCCGACAGGATTTCATAAATGGTGCCATTCCATTTGGGCATGAATATGCCAAATGAGGCATTCGACAGGCTTTCAGTCAGGACGGCGAGCATCATCAGGCCGGGCACGATAAAGGCACCATAACTGACCTCGCCGACCGCACTCATGCGTGAGCCAATCGCAGAGCCAAACACGACAAAATAGAGTGAGGTGGAAATGACCGGCGCCAGGATGCTTTGCGACAGGGTGCGGAACCAGCGCGATAGCTCGAACTTATAGATCGATCGGACAGCATAGAGGTTCATGCGCGTTCACTCACTAGGGTAACAAAAATATCCTCCAACGAGCTTTGCTGGGTCTGAAGGTCGCGAATATCAATGTTTAGGGCCGCTAGTTGGCGCATCAGGTCGGCAATGCCACTGCCCTGGTGTTTGGCATCAAATGTATAGGTGAGTTCGCTTCCATCGGGAGAGAGCGCCAGCGGCAAGGCATTCAAGGCTTTCGGGATTTCGGAAAGCGGGGCTTGCAGTTGAATACTCAGCTGCTTTTTCCCCAGCTTCTGCATCAAGGCGGCCTTGTCCTCGACCAGGATGATCTGGCCTTTTGAGATCACGCCAATCCGGTCGGCCAGCTCTTCGGCCTCGTCGATATAGTGGGTGGTCAAGATAATGGTGACGCCGCGATCCCGCAGCCTTCGCACCATGGCCCACATATCGCGCCTTAGCTCAACATCAACGCCGGCGGTTGGCTCATCCAGAAACAGGATGGTGGGCTCGTGCGATAGGGCCTTGGCAATCATGACCCGGCGCTTCATGCCGCCAGATAGGCTGACAATCTTATTGTCCTTCTTGTCCCACAGGGACAGATCCCGCAGCACCGCCTCGATATGGGCGTCATTCGGTGCCTTCCCAAACAAGCCGCGGCTATGGCGCACCGTGGCCCAGACCGTCTCAAAGGCATCCGTGTGCAGCTCCTGCGGGACAAGACCAATCTCACGTCTTGCGGCGCGATAAGCGGTCTGGATGTCATGACCGCTGACCGTGATTTGGCCACTGCTCGCCCGCACAATACCGCAGACAATGCTGATCAGAGTCGTCTTGCCCGCGCCGTTTGGCCCTAGCAAGGCGAAGATTTCACCGGCCTGAATGTCGAGGCTAACCGATTTTAACGCCTCAAACCCGGAAGCATAGGTCTTGGTCAGGTCCGATATATGGATGATTGCGGCCACAGGCATTCCCGCTCTGGATACTAGAATCGTCGATGCAGAACGGTTTAACTTAAGCGGTGACAATCACCCATTACCGATTTGACCTTATCGCTGAAGTTCAATCATACCTAAGCGCCTTGATCGCCTTCGCCTCGCGCGCTTGATTTCGAAAAAATGCGCCCAAAACGCCCATTTTTGGGTCGGCATCAAGACCGTCCCCCAGCCGCGTAATTTGCTCATAATACCAACCTTGTGTCGCAAAACCATTTAGGGCACGGATCAAGGTGACGCTTGAAGTCGGCCCTAGAAGACCGGGCCCTACCTTCAATATCTTTTCCCATGAGGTAAACTGGCTGACCTCACCCTTAAGCAGACGGGCAGCGGCATCGGTGTCCACGCAAAGCGGGCGACCAAGTCCGATTAGATCAATAGCATCATCGCTCAGGGCTTCCGCCATGCCTTCGACGGTTCGAAATCCGCCAGTAATCATCAGGCTAGCCCGCTTTATTCGGGCGCGAATTTCTGGCGCGACCCTGGCGAAATAGGACTCCCGCGCCCGGGTACTCTGACGCACATTGGCTTCAAAAACGGGTTCGAGGCCTTCGAGCCCGATCAGCTTGGGCTGTTCATAGGTGCCACCCGAAATCTCGATAACGTCGACGCCTGCCTCGTCCAGCCAGCCTGCTACAATCTGGCTGTCTTCGAAGTCAAATCCACCCTTTTGGAAATCCGCTGAGTTCAGCTTGACCGAAACGACAAATCCAGGCGACACGCGCGCACGGACCTTGCGAACAATTTCCATCAGGAAGCGGGCCCGTCCCGTCAAGTCACCGCCCCACTGATCCGTACGCTGATTAACCCTAGGCGATAGGAATTCAGAGATCAGATAGCCGTGGGCACCATGGATCTGGACGCCATCAAAGCCCACTGCTTCCGCGGTCTCAGAAGCAATGGTGAAACGCTCGATCAGATCGAGGATTTCCGCCTCTGTCAGGGGCACTGGCGTCCCAAATCGATCCCCAGGAACTGCAAGTCCTATGGTAGACGGTGCCTTAGGCGTTGGATTAATCGCTTTTGGCGTTTGGCGCCCGCCATGAGAGATCTGCATCCAGACCTGATTGCCACCGACCTTGCAGGCCTTGGCCCAGGATTTGAAGCGTTTCATCGCCGCCGCATTTGGCCGACCTTGAATTGCGACATTGCCTGCCTGTTCCAAGTGATTGCGGTCCATCTGGACATTGCCGGTGATCAAGACGCCGCACCCGCCAAGGCTCCATCGCCTATAGAGGGTTTCTAGCCTTTCGCCTGGCAAGTTATGGCTGTCGGCTAGCCCTTCAGTCATGGCCGCCTTGACGAGGCGATTGGGAATGACTGCGCCATTGGCGAGCTTTAAGGGCCGAGACAGAGTTTCAGTCGGCGTCATGGTCGTGCTCCCAGCAAACCTATCCTAAGGTTGTATCTACACTTCAGGTGTCGGGCGTAAAGCCCTCCCCGCCTCACCCAAGCCAAAGCAGGACGAGAAGGGCTTAAAATACAAGGCTAAAGGTTGGGATTGATAAGGTACTTTTCGCCTGTCGCGCGCCGGTTATAGGCATTGATCACATCGATCTGCAGGGCCTGCTGTAGTGAGATAACCTTAGAATAGTGGCTGGCAAAGGTGGTCTTGATTTCGGCCGCGACCCGATCGCGCAGCTTTTGCGCCTCAGTGCCGCCGATCTTTTGCAAAAACGGAGTCAATAACCAGCCACCAACGCCCCAGGCCATGCCAAAGCCGCGGCCAAATTCGGTCGGACGCATATCTAGGCCACCATAGATATAGACCTGCTTGTGAACACTAGAGCCATATCGGCTATAGACCTTAGCGGTCTGGTTAGCGGCAGCCTCCATACAGGTCAGGATCTGGCCGGCCAATTTACCGCCACCAATCGCGTCAAAAGCCAAGGTTGCGCCGGTGGCGACGAGCGCCTGGGTCAGGTCATCCATAAAGCTGGGCAAACTGGAATCGACAATACGCTTGGCACCGATGCCACGAAGTAGTTTGGCCTGTTCTTGATTGCGTACAATATTGACCAGGTCCACGCCATCCTTGAGGCAGATCTTGTTCAGCATCTGACCAAGATTTGAGGCTGCGGCCGTATGGACAAGCGCCTTGTGGCCCTCTAGCCGCATCGTCGCGACCATACCAAGCGCGGTCAGGGGATTCACGAAACATGAGGCAGCCTCGGCCGGGGTCGTCCCATCGGCCAAAACCAGGCAATCGCTGACCCGTACGCACCGATATTGGGCATACATGGCACCGCCCAGGACCCCGACCGTCTTGCCGATCAATGCCTGAGCCGCAGGCGAAGATCCGGCCGCAACGACAATACCGCCGCCTTCGTTGCCGACGGGCATGGACTCATCTAGTCGGCCGGCCATGGCCCGCATCAGGCCCTCTGGAATCTTGGCCACAACGGTTGGGGAGTGCGCGGTGCCGCCCTGCACAGCAGTCGACATGTCGCCTGCGCCGATCAAGAGGCCAAGGTCAGAGGGATTGATCGGTGTAGCCTCGATCCGCACCAAGACCTCATCGGGCCCAGGCGTGGGCGTTTCAATTTCCGCCAAGCCTAGTTGAAGCTCCCCCGCCTTGGTAACTAACGAACGCAATTGCAGTGACTTCGAAGGGATTGAGGTGGACATGGCAGCGTTTCCTTATGGATTTGTTTCCTTCAGTTTAGTTGGGTACACCAATTTGTATAGGGTCGCGGTACGGAACCGACCCAACGATGCGCAAAGCGAGGACAATTTCCTTGCTAACACATTGCCCGTATCAAATTTTGGACTTGAATAAACCCGCCAACCTGCTTCTAACCCTCTGACGATTTTCGAGGCGTGGATTGAGCATGCGTAAGGGCATAATTTTGGCGGGGGGATCGGGCACCCGGTTACACCCCTTGACCCTCCCGATCAGTAAGCAGCTCATGCCGGTCTATGATAAGCCAATGATCTATTATCCGTTGTCGATCCTGATGCTCGCGGGTATTCGCGACATTATGATCATCACAACGCTTCAAGATCAGGCGGCGTTTCAAAACCTGCTAGGCGACGGCTCACAATGGGGGCTAACACTTTGTTATGCCGCCCAACCTAAACCCGAGGGGCTCGCGCAAGCCTATCATATTGCAGACGATTTTGTCGCAGGGCATCACTCTGCGCTCATTTTGGGCGACAATCTATTTTATGGTCATGGCCTCGGTGAACTTCTCATTCGAGCCAGCACACGTCCAAGCGGAGCGAGCGTATTTGGCTACTATGTCAAAAACCCGCAAGACTATGGCGTTGTCTCATTTGATGCTCAGGGCCGCGCCGTGACCATCGAGGAAAAGCCCGTCCATCCCCGTTCAAATTACGCGGTGACTGGGCTTTATTTCTACGACGGGCGCGCTGTTCAATTCGCCAAGGCGATCAAGCCCTCTGCGCGCGGCGAATTAGAAATCACTGACCTAAACCGGATGTATCTCGAGGCGGGCGATCTTCATGTCGAAATGATGGGCCGAGGATATACGTGGCTTGATACCGGAACCCACGGATCCTTGCTCGATGCGGCCTTGTTCGTTCGCATAACCGAGGAAAGGCAAGGCCTAAAAATCTGCTGCCCGGAAGAAATTGCATGGCGCAGCGGCTTTATCAACGATACGCAGTTGGAGGCGCTGGCTGCACCTTTAGTTAAAAGCGGCTATGGTCGCTATCTGCTAGAACAGCTACAAGCCGGTCAGCAAGTGTTTTCGTCCTAGGCGCCCGTTCGTTATTATGAAACGCATCGAGACCGATCTTCCTGGCGTCCTCATCTTAGAGCCCATAGCCTTTGGCGATACGCGAGGCTTTTTCCAAGAAACTTGGAACGAAAAGGTGTTTCAGGACATCGGCATCAATGCCGATTTTGTCCAAGACAATCATAGCCGCTCATCAAAGGGCATTCTGCGCGGCCTGCATTATCAAATTCAGTCGCCGCAAGGAAAACTTGTAAGGGTCAGCCGTGGCCGGGTCTTTGATGTCGCAGTCGATATTCGCAAATCCAGCCCTCATTTCGGCAGGTGGACCGGCGCGGAATTGTCTGAAGACAATAGACGGATGATGTGGGTCCCGCCGGGCTTTGCGCACGGCTTTATGGCGCTCGAAGACGACACCGATTTTTTGTATAAGTGTACCCAGTTTTATGAGCCCCAATGGGATCGCAGCATTGCTTGGAACGATCCTGACATTGGCATTGACTGGCCGTTAGAAGGCCTGGTGCCACAATTGTCCGCCAAGGATGTCAGTGCCGTCGGGTTCAAGGACGCCGAGGTGTTTGTTTGAAGGTCCTGATCACAGGCGCAAATGGTCAAGTCGGCCAGGCCCTACAATCCCTCGCTCCTGAAAACATGTCCCTAGTCACTCTTGACCGCAGCGGGCTTGATATCAGCGATTTAACGGCGGTTGGCTCAATCCTCGGGCAAGTCAGTCCCGACCTAATCATCAATGCAGCGGCATATACGTCCGTAGATCGGGCCGAACGAGAAGCAGAATCCGCGTTTGCGGCCAATAAGACGGGCCCTTCGAATCTCGCCCTAGTTGCTCAAAAAGTCGGCGCGAGACTTTTGCACATATCGACGGATTTTGTCTTTGACGGTAGGGCAAGCTCGCCCTATCGGCCCGACCATCCTCTAGCGCCGCTCGGCGTGTATGGGCAGTCCAAGGCCGACGGCGAGGCTGCCATGCAGGCAAACCTTCCATCCGCCCTGATCGTTCGGACCGGTTGGGTCTATGCCGCCAAGGGCAGCAATTTTTTGCTTACCATGCTTCGGCTAATGCGGGAGCGACCCGAGGTTCGTGTGGTTGCAGACCAGATAGGAACACCAACCCATGCCGATGGCCTAGCGCGCGCGATCTGGGCATTGGCTGTGGGCAAGCACCAAGGCATACTTCACTATTCTGACAGCGGAACCGCGTCCTGGTACGATTTTGCAGTTGCGATCCAGGAAGAGGCTCTTGCTCAAGGCCTTTTAGAAAACGCGATCCCGATCGTTCCAATTCGGACCCAAGACTATCCAACCCTAGCGCAACGGCCGGCCTACAGTGTGCTGGACAAGACCGATACGATTGGCCTATTGGGCGGCCCTAGCGCGCACTGGCGCCAAGAGCTGCGCCTTGCCCTTGCTCAATTGAGGACCCAGTAACATGGCCAAACTTCTGGTCACCGGCGGTGCCGGATTCATTGGCACCAATTTCGTAAACTATTGGCGCAGCCAGCATGCCAAGGACACAATCATTGTCCTCGACGCCCTTACCTATGCTGGCAAGCGGGCAAATCTGGACAATATTGACTCCATCGACTTTGTTCACGGCAATATTCGCAACCAGGCCCTAGTCGAAAACCTACTTGAAAAGCACCAGCTTGATACGATCGTGCATTTTGCTGCCGAAAGTCATGTTGATCGCTCGATTTCGGGGCCCGATGCCTTTATCGAGACCAATATTCTAGGGACCCACAGCCTGTTAAAGGCCGCCCGGAAGGTCTGGCTTGATAACGGCAGCGGTCGCCCGCACCGGTTCCATCATGTCTCGACCGATGAGGTCTATGGCAGTCTCGGCCCGAGCGACCCAGCCTTTAGCGAAACCACCCCCTACCAGCCCAATTCGCCTTATTCCGCCAGCAAGGCGGCCAGCGATCACCTGGTCCGAGCCTATCACCACACTTATGGTCTTCAGACCACGACCTCAAACTGTTCCAACAATTATGGGCCCTATCAGTTTCCGGAAAAACTGATCCCCCTATTCTTAATCAATGCCCTGCACGGAAAACCTTTGCCCATTTATGGCGACGGTATGAATGTGCGCGACTGGCTGTATGTCGAGGATCATTGCCGCGGCATTGAACTTGTCCTGCAAAAGGGCAAGGTCGGTGAGACCTACAATATCGGCGGTGGAGCGGAGCTGCCCAATCTTACTGTGATCGACACTCTTTGCACTGCTATTGATAAGGCATTTCAGGCTAATCAGGTGCTGGCTAGCGAATTTCCCGCCTGTCCTGCGGCTCAAAACATTCCTACCGCTAGCCTAAAAACCTATGTTACAGACCGCGCTGGTCACGACCGTCGCTATGCCATCGATGCCCGCAAAGCTGAGGCAGAGTTAGGCTATCAGGCCATCCATGGCTTTGAGACCCGGTTTTCGCAAACCCTGGCCTGGTATCTCGAAAACCGTCAGTGGTGGGAATAGGCCGCCTTGGCAATGCCGGTCCCGCATTAACCCCCCACTCACTATGCAAAAATGTTTCTGTGCCGAGGGTTTGATTGACCTGGCTGCGGGCCTTGCCTAGGCCTTTGGCCATAATCGGTCCTGCCCGGCAATGGCTGGCAAGCGGAGTTGATCACTGTGTCGGACGAAAAATACATCCTCACCCTGTCTTGCCCTAACCGGCCCGGCATTGTCGCGGCCGTTTCCGCGCACCTGGCTAGCTGCGGCGGCAATATTTTTGAGGCCCACCAGTTCGACGACCAGGAAACTACCAAATTCTTTATGCGCGTGGTGTTTAACTTTGCTGGCGAGGATGCCAGCGCCAAGGTGCGCGATGGCATGGGGGCTATAGCCGCCACGTTCGGCATGGACTGGTCGATCAAGCCCAAGAGCCAGAAGGCAAAGGTCCTGATCCTAGTCTCGCGCTTTGATCACTGCCTGGCGGACCTTCTTTATCGCCTACGGATCGGGGAATTGCCGATGGATGTGGTTGGGATCATCTCCAATTATGATCGCGACACCTATAACTATCTCGATTTTGGTGGGATCCCGTTCCATTATCTGCCGATCACCAAGGAAACCAAGCCGCAGCAAGAAGCTCAGATCCTGGCTTTGGTGAACCAAACTGGCGCGGAACTTGTCGTCCTTGCGCGCTATATGCAGATCTTGTCCGATGACTTGTCGGCCAAGCTGGCCGGTCGCTGCATCAATATCCACCATTCCTTCTTGCCGGGTTTTAAGGGTGCCAAGCCCTATCACCAGGCCTTTAGTCGCGGCGTAAAGCTGATTGGGGCCACGGCCCACTATGTCAATGCCGACTTGGATGAGGGTCCGATCATTGAACAGGATGTAGAGCGCATCACCCATGCCGAGCAGCCCGATGATCTGGTGCGCAAGGGCCGCGATATTGAGCGCCGGGTCCTGGCAAGAGCAGTTGGCCTGCATCTTGATGGCCGCGTGATTATTAATGGCTCAAAGACGGTTGTATTCAGGGACTAGGTCCAATCCAGATTCTGGGATACCTGTTTGGTTGTTCAGCTGGTCGTGGCAAACAGTCTGGGTCCCCGCCTTCGCGGGAGGGCGGCTTGAGGCTCACTCCCCATGCTGAGCCTATGGAAGCACGAGCCTGTCCCGCCCCCATCCGCCGCCTTCCCCGCGAAGGCGGGGATCCAGATCGTCGGTTACAGGTCGTGCGAAAAGGTCTGGGTCCCCGCCTTCGCGGGGAAAGAGGGAGGGTGAGATGTCCGCAATTCCCATGCTGAGCCTGTCGAACCACCAGCATGACCACCTTCAACCTCCGCCGCCTTCGCGGGGAAGGCGGAAGGGGGGCTGGAGCCCCCCTTCTTTATTACATCTTGTAAATACAGAGCTTATTGCCATCCAAATCCCGGAAATAGGCCCCATAAAATCGCTCCGACCGCGCGCCGGGAGCGCCCTCGTCGGTGCCGCCATTGGCAAGCGCCATGGCATGGACCTCATGCACTTGGTCTTGCGAGGCGGCCACCAAGGCGATCATGGTACCATTGCCAAAGCTTGCTGGACCTCCGTCTGCGGGCGTGCAAACCGCCAGCATGGGACCGCGCTCAGGGCCGCTAAAGCCGATCATATGGTCATTGGCCATGGCACGCTTGGCCCCCATCACGCCCAAAACCGCATCATAAAAAGCCGCTGATTTTTCCATGTCAGTGGCACCGACCATCACATACCCAATCATAGACCTATCCCCTCTTGGCCAAACTGGCCGCCACAGCATGATCCCCGTCTTGGGAATCATGCCCCTAGCCCTATGATCTGACTAGCGCAGGGGCAGGCAAGCCAAAACTGGGCCCTCGCTTAAGAGGCTTGGCGAATAAAGGCGTCGATCAGGTCACACAGCTGTTCGGGCTGGTCTTCTTGCAGGAAGTGACCGCCTTTTTCGATGATCAGGTGCGGCTGGCCCTTAGCGCCCGGCATCTTTTCGATAAACACCTTTTCGCCGCCCTTTGAGACCGGATCGGAATCGCTAAAACAGGTCAGGACCGGGCGGGTAAAGCTGGACAAGACCTTCCAGGCCTCGATATTCTCTGCAACCGAAGCATGCTCGGGCGTGATCGGGACCAGGGTTGGAAACTGGCGCGCGCCCTCCTTATAGGTCTCGTCCGGAAATGGCGCATCATAGGCCGCTTTTTCGGCGTCGGTCAGGCTGCGGACCGTGCCCATATCGACGATCAGGCTGACCGGAAACTCTGGCACGGTTTGGCTGAAGGTCAGCCAGTTATCAAAGCCCTCGGATGAGCCGGTACCGATCGGCAAGCCGGTATTGGCAATCACAAGCCGCGCAAACCGGTCAGGAAAGGCCGCGACGAGGCGCAGGCCAATCAGTCCGCCCCAGTCCTGACAAAACAGGGTGATGTCCTTCAAATCATTGGCCAAAAGCCAGGCGCTCATCCAGGCGACATGACGCTCATAGGTATAGTCATTGCGCGCACCCAGCTTGTCCGATCGGCCAAAACCGATCAGGTCAGGACAAACAACTCTGTGGCCCTTCGCCGTCAAGTTGGGAATGAATTTGCGATAGAGATAGGACCAGGTTGGTTCGCCATGCATCAATAAGATGGGTGCAGATTCCGATGGCCCCTCATCCACATGATGCACCCGCAAGACCGACCCATCTTGACCCGAAATCTGGGTGTATCGCGGCGCATAGGGCCAAGCATCCAGTCCCTCAAACCGCGCATCTGGCGTCCTAAGAATTTGCATAATGAGCGCTCCCCCGAGTCCGGCATGATTTTGACATTGTGAGTGCCGTTAATTGCGAGGGCGGTCAAGTCACGAAGGGTAACAGCCTAGCCGGTAGGCCTTGAACGCCTAGGCATTTGCCCCATTCTAGAGTCATGACCCATACTGCTGCGCGATCAAATGACTACAGCCAGCTCAACCCCGCCTTGATCCGCTTACAATCAGCTGGGCCCGACCTGATCAACGGCAATAGTAATCACGCCCCCATGGTGATCGAGGCCCTATGCGCCTTGAACCGGGCAGAGGCGATTGAACCCTGGCTCGACACCTATCTGCCAAGCCTAGCGCCGAGGCCTGCGCGCAAACTTACCATCGATCCTGAAAATTGGCAGGCCAGCCTTGGCCATCCTGACCGCTTCTCAGACTGGTCAGCCTTCTTCAACCAAGCCCTCGCAGACACTCCTTGGCCCCAGGTGCTCGCGCTTTGGACGGAGCGGCTAATGCCAGGTGTCTGTGCCTCCGCAACGCATGGGCTTTTGCGAACCGCACATGCGGCCCGCAGCCTTGCCCAAGACACGACGCCGGTAAGGCTAGCCGAATTGGCGGATGGTCTAGCCAGCTGGGCCGATACCTACCGAACCATTACTGCGCCCAGCACGGCAGGGACAAAACCCCTGCCTTCAAGATTGGCCATTCAGTCTGTCGCCCAAATGCCCGCAGCGCTACGCCAGCCGCCGGGTTTCATAACCTCGGGACTAGCTCAATTATCCGATTGGGCTGATTTTCGCGATCCAATTAGACTGTTGGACACAACCGGCGACCTGCCTCGTCTTTGGGATGATTTGGCAGAGACTATGGCCTGTCTGTATTTGAC
The DNA here is from genome assembly GCA_044376615.1 of Caulobacteraceae bacterium. Lineage (GTDB taxonomy): Bacteria > Pseudomonadota > Alphaproteobacteria > Caulobacterales > Caulobacteraceae > CAISGS01. The sequence goes on along the minus strand of JBILKO010000058.1, from coordinate 3,979 downwards.
CAATGCCAAGGACGGCTTTACCCATATTGTCTTTGTCCATGCGGTCACCTCGCTTGAGGCTGCCCGAGGCCTGGCCTATCACTTGACCGAGGACAAGGCCCGGACCTTGGCCGCCTATATCTGGCAAACGGGCTGCGGTCTCTATGCGCGATATGGCAGCCAGCCGCCCTTCAATCCGCGTGATTTGGCGTTTGATGCCGCGCCACAAGCCATTAAGGCGCTCATCGATTCTGCCATCGCGACCCAGGATGACCACGTCATCAAGCTCACCGAGGCCTGCCTTCGCGCCAATAGCCATAGGCCTAGCCCAGCGCACCTTCTGGCAGCGAGCCAGGCGCATTTGGCTTATCGGGCAGAATAAACCCCGCGAGCAATCGCGCGCGCCAGACAGTCGGCGGCGGCAGACCCCAAGCGGGTCAAGGCGACCAATCGCTCAGGACCCGTTCCGATCTCGACCTGACGGCTTGAGAGCGCAAAGACCGTGTCGCCATCATAGGGGGCATGAACCGGGCGAATGGCGCGCGCCAGCCCATCTTGCGCCATCATAGCCAGGCGCTTGGTCTCGGCCTTGGTCAGATTGGCTGAGACCGCGACCACGGCCAAGGTGGTATTGGCCCCGGGGTGCAGACGACCCATCATTTTGAGGCGCGATTGCTCGGGCAAGGGGTCATTTGACTGCGCCTCTGGTCCTGGTCGAACCCCGCCAAACTCGCCTTCAATCTCAAACGGCCAGGCCCAAAAGGTCTTGCCGTCGGGCATATAGATTGATCCTACCGGATTGGTCGCCACAATCGCCCCGACCAGGAGGCCGCCGCCGAGATCGAGTGAAGCTGAGCCAATACCGCCCTTGACCATGCCTGCCATGGCACCGCGCCCAGCCCCAATGGCGCCAAGCGCAAAGTCTTGCCCAGCTGCGGCGACACAGGCCATGCCAAGATCGCGATAAGGGGGGTTCAATCCCCAGGCCTTGTTTCCCTCATTGCCCAAGTCATGCAGAACAGCCGCAGGGACAATCGGAATGGCTGGGGATGTTGGGCTAAGACGCAGGCCAATGTTTTGCGCCGACAAGGCCGTGGTCACACCATCAGCGGCAGCCAGACCGAATACGGACCCGCCGGTCAAGACGACCGCATGAACCAGATCAACGAAGTTTTCGGGAGCAAGCGCTTCGGTTTCGCGCGATCCAGGCCCGCCGCCTCGGACGTCCACGGCCCCGGTCCAGTCGCCTTGACACAAGATTGTGGTGACGCCGGTTGCAGCCACCGGATCGGTCGCATGGCCCACGGCCAGACCGGGCACGTCTGTAATCAGATTGAGGCGACCTGGACGATACATGAGCACGGCCTCACAAAACCTCGGTCTGTCTAGACCGCAACCTTGGACCGCTTGATCGCTCAGCCGCGCAAGGTCAAGCCGGTTTTGTGAAATTCAGCACTGTGCCGCACATCCGCCTTGATGACTCAACGGGCCTAGTGGTGGTTTAGCCATTCCCGGGCAGCCTTTTGGGCTTCAGCAACTTCGGTTTGATCCATCTCGCGGCTCAGTTCCCGACGATAGACCTTGGCTTCCAATGAGCCGCGCATAGCGGCCAGATTGAACAGCATGTGGGCCGAGACATAATCGACCGGTGTACCGCCCTGACCAGTGGAATATTGCATCCCCATCTTGAACAGTTCATCGGCAGAAGTTTCAGCCGCTGGAAATGGCACGCTGGATACGGCCGGAACATTTAGATACGCAAACATGACCTCGTCCCCATTTTGAGCGCCATAGGCCGTTTTGGCCCGCCAGCGTCGTTGTCATACTGAGTGAAAAAACACATACCTCATGAAAATGAAGTAAACGCGTCACTCATAAAAAATTAATATTACATTCTCGGAATCAATCGGAATGCCAGGAAGAATCTATAAGATTCAATGTTATTGAATTTATAGACAACCAATAAAATAAAGTATAAATCTACATTAATCGAAAATTTATTAGTGAAAATGCGCTTAATTTTCAAATTCAACGTAAATATGTATTATTCTTAATCGAACCTTTCCTGACAAACGTATTCAGGACAGGTTCAGGTCTGAGGTGGACAATGGCTTAGTCTTTCAAGCCAAGGGACCATGCCGATGACCTGTACCAACCGATTTGCCGTCCTGGCCCTTGCCAGCTTTTGCCTATGGGCACCAAGTCTTGCCTCAGCGGATCCATACGAGCGGAATCGCTCAGCGCCATCCGACTATCGTCACCATGATCGAAACTATGACAAAGCTGGGCGCTTTTGGGTCCTTTAGAACTTGGGACTATCCCCGCCGCGCCAACGACTGGGACCCAAACCGCTGGGGCTATGGTCCAGAGCCTCGTCATGGGCGGCACAGGCCAAATCCTTGGGCTTGGTCCAGAGGGCCGGTTCTGCCGCCATCCTATCCCTATGCCTTGATTGGCGATTATGGCCATTATCGCCTACGCCCGCCCCCCAGGGGATTGGCCTGAATCCGGGCGGGCGACGACCTACTGCTCATCAATACGCGTAACGGCCTGATCTTGGACGTCGTGATCAATGCCTGGTAGACGGGCCTATGGCTTGGGGTGAATGCGGGAAATCTTTGTACCCTCAATTGTCACCCCAGCCATCAGACCCTGCTGATTGAAGATGAAGGCATAGGCATCATCCTTGAGGGTCGTGCTGGACAGGTTCTTGGCAACACCTTCATTGACCACCACCACGGACGGGCCAACACCGATTTCCCAGCCACCGGAATGATCTAGATAGGTAACGGCCTTCTTGCTCATCAAGAAAACAACATAGCCATAGGATTGAGCACCAGCCTGGAGGCCCCAGCTGCCGGCGACCGAATTATAATAGCCCGCGACGGCATTACCGCGCATCAAGGCCCCTTCGCCATAGCTGCCACCAAATACAAGGCCGGCCTTGACCACGTTTGGAAACACCAAGATGGCACGGGCCTGCTTAGAGATGACTTCGGCCGTTGGGTTTAGCGCATAAAGGGTTTGAAGCGCCTGGTGCGCATCGCGGTTGAGGTCTTCGGCAGACGCGGCCTGCGCCGTTACAGAAGTGAATAGAACGGGCGCAGCGCTGGTTATAGCAAGGGCCGCTGCAGCAATCATGGTTCCAAGGCGTTTCATAGTCGTCTCCTAGACGGTTGATGGATGGGTAGGACCTGGCGCGCGTTGCGGCCGTTAGATTCGGCCGAGCAGGATCAGGATGATCACGATCACCAAGACCAGGCCGATACCGCCGCTTGGGAAATAGCCCCAGTGGGCGCTGTGCGGCCAAGTCGGCAGGGCACCAACCAAGAATAGGATTAGAACAATGGTTAGAATTAGGCCCAGGCTCATGGATCATCCTCTTGGCGCGGTGGCGGGCACGGCCTTGCCCGGATGTGGCGACGCAATAGCCGCCACGGACCGATGACCTCGCGATCACAGCCATCAAGGGCTTAGCAACGTGGGAAGGTCAGCGCCTTGCGATCCGTCAAAGGCGCGCAAAAATACGCGGGCGATTAGCGCAACTAGGTCTGGTCTTGGGTGGCGCTGCCGCTATGGATCTCGCAGGCCAGCTTGACGAGACCCAAGGCCGCCGCTGCCCCAGTAGCCGCACCGAGCGACAGGCCAAGGTCCAGCAAAGGCGGCTTACCGATCCGCTCAAGCAAGCGGCGGTGTCCAGGCTCGGCACTGACATGGCCAGCTAGGCAATGGTCCAAGGCCCCCGGATCTATGGCGTGAAGGACCGCCGCCGCCGCGCCAACCCCATAGCCATCGAGCAGCACGGGCACTTTTTGGATGCGTGCGGCCAGAATGGCCCCGGCAATGGCGGCAATCTCCCGTCCACCCACCTGGCGAAGGATTTCCAGGGGGCTATCTGCACCTTCGGCCAAGGCCCTATCCACGGCCATGCGGACCGTATCGACCTTTAAGCTATAGGCCGCATCATCAATGCCGCCACCGCGACCGGTCCAGTCTTCAG
>JBILKO010000011.1:0-42863 GCA_044376615.1 Caulobacteraceae bacterium | reverse complement strand
GTCCCGACGTTATGGATGTCCGCAAATTTTATGCGGACTCTGACCTCTTTACCTTCGATCCAGGCTTCACCTCGACCGCCAGCTGCGAGAGCAAGATCACCTATATCGATGGTGACGAGGGGATCCTGCTACACCGCGGCTATCCTATTGATCAACTCGCAGAAAAGTCGAGTTTTCTCGAGGTCTGCTATCTATTGTTGAACGGTGAACTGCCAACCGCGTCTGAGTTTACACAGTTCCAGCACAACATCACCTATCACACCATGCTGCACGCGCAGTTCGATCGCTTCTTCGAGGGCTTCCGCCGCGATGCCCACCCAATGGCGATCATGACCGGCACGGTGGGAGCGCTTTCCGCCTTTTATCATGACAGTATCAATGTCGATGATCCCGAGCAGCGCAAGATCTCGGCCCATCGCCTGATTGCCAAAATGCCGACCATTGCCGCGCGTGCCTTTAAGTATTCCGTCGGCCAGCCGTTTGTCAGCCCGCGCAATGATCTGGGCTATGCCGAAAACTTCCTGCGCATGTGTTTCGCAGTCCCAGCCGAAGACTATGTGGTCAATCCCGTCCTGGCCCGGGCCATGGACCGGATCTTTATCCTGCATGCCGACCATGAGCAGAATGCCTCGACCTCGACCGTGCGCCTTGCCGGCTCGTCGGGCGCTAATCCCTTTGCCTGTATCGCGGCTGGCATTGCCTGCCTTTGGGGCCCAAGCCATGGCGGGGCCAATGAAGAAGCCTTGATGATGCTGAAAGAGATCGGCACCGTCGATCGCATCCCCGAATATGTCCAGGGCGTCAAGGACCGCAAATATCGCCTGATGGGCTTTGGCCACCGGGTTTATAAGAATTACGACCCCCGCGCCAAGGTCATGCAAAAGACCTGCCACGAGGTCCTGGCTGAGATTGGGGATAATGACGATCCCTTGTTGAAGGTCGCGATGGAGCTCGAAAAGATAGCCCTGAACGATCCCTATTTCGTCGAGCGCAAGCTCTATCCGAATATCGACTTCTATTCGGGCATTACGCTAAAAGCCATGGGCTTCCCCACCACCATGTTCACCGTCCTGTTCGCCCTAGCGCGCACGGTCGGCTGGATCTCGCAATGGAAAGAAATGTTCGAAGACCCCAGCCGCAAAATCGGCCGTCCTCGCCAGCTCTATACTGGTGCATTACAGCGTGATTTTGTGAATATAGACAAGCGGTAAGCTAGGATAATTGATCTAGGAAATGATTAGGGCGGCGCTTTAAGAGTGCCGCCCTTTTTCTATGTAATCCATGACTATATCCGCTGCCCGCTCAGCAGGATCAGGGCCGCCGCGGCCCATACGGTCAAGGGCAGCGAATTGGTCGGCGATTTGGGTCCGGCGAGCGACCTCGTCGTTAAGCAGGGCGAGCACAGCCTTTGCCAATAAGGGTCCAGTACAGCGGTCCTGTAAGAACTCGGGCGCGACCAGGCGGCCTGCAGCAATGTTGAACAGGGTGACATAGGGCGTGCGCATGAGATGGCGCAAAATGGCATAGGTGATGGCCCCGATCCGATAGCCAACCACCATGGGGCAACCGGCAAGGGCTAGCTCGGTCGTCACCGTCCCGCTGCAGGCCAGGGCAACCGTCCCTGCGCACATGGCGTCACGCTTCAGGGCCTCATCGAGAATGACATGGGCACGGAAGGGCCAGCCTGCCACCTTGGCCGATACGGAGTCTGCAACTGTAGATGCAGCGGGCACAACAACATGAAGATTTGGCTTTAGAGATTTGATTTCTTTTAAAGCTTGCTCAAATCGCGGAAGCACTTGTTCAATTTCCGCTGGCCGGCTGCCCGGTAAGACCAGAAGGATTGGATCGTCTTGGCCCGCGCCAATATGAGCACGCAAACGCTCTGGGCGGGACTCATCAAACCGGGACGCCAGGGCCGTATTGCCGACAAAGGTGACGCCAAGCCCCTCTTTCTCAAAATAGGGGGCATCAAAGGCATGGATGGTCAAAAGATGATCAACGCGCGCCGCCAGGGTCTTGGCGCGGCCAGGCCGTGAAGCCCAGACCTGAGGGCCAACATACTTGATCAAGGGCATATTCGGGGTCTGTTGGCGAAGGCGCGCCGCTACCCGCAGGGTGAAACCCCAAGAATCGATCAAGATAGCAATGTCTGGCTTTTCGCGTGCGGCCAGGGCAGCCGTCTCATCGACGCGGCGCAGGACCTTGCCATAGGCCTTAACACCCTCAAACAGACCGAGAATGGAGAGTTCGGCTATATCAAAGGGGCTTTTCACCCCCTGCTCGGCCATCTTGGCCCCGCCAACCCCGACAAAACGCACCTGATCGCCGAGCCGGGCTTTCAGGACCCGCGCCAACCCTGCCCCCAACGTGTCGCCAGAGGCCTCAGCCGCAACCAGCATGACGCAGACGGGTCGATCGGTCATGGCGCTAGGCCTCGCTAACGCTGTCTGGTGGCGAAGCTGGTATGCCAAGGATAAACACACCTAAGGAATCAGCCGTCTTGATCACGGCCTCGCGGTCCATGACCAGCAAGGCCCCAGCCTCGCCGACAATCCCGCGCAGCCCGACCTTGGCCGCCCCGATCACGGTGGCAACGCCAATGGTTGGCAGGTCAACCTTGCGCTCCTGGATCGGCTTAGGCGCCTTGGCAAGGACGCCGACAGCCTCAGCGCCGGATGTGCCGCGCAGGGCCTGTGGCAGCTCGGCACAGCGCGCCAGCATGGCGTCTGTCCCCTCCTGCCCCTCGACCGCAAGAACCAGCCCTCGGACCACGACCGCGCCTTGGCCAATGTCCAGACGGCCAATGGCCCTGGCCACCTCGATCGCCCTCTCAATATCACCCTTATCACTAGGAAGAGGCGCAACCGCGCCTAGAACGCCCACCGGCAGGGTCAGATCATCGACCACCTCGTGTGCGCCCTCAATGACAAAGCCTTCCTTCTCAAATTCCCCCAGCAGGAAGCGCAATAGGCCATCATCTCCGCTTCGGGCCGCCGCAATGACGCCAGGCAGGGCCGCAAGGCCGCGCAGGTCTGGCTTCAAGGCTGAAAAATCTGGCCGGGAAACCAGGCCAGCGAAACACACGGCCTGACAGCCCGCCTTTTTGAGCGCTGCAAAGCACTTGCCCAGCTCAGCCATGCCAATATCCGCGCCGGGATAATCGGCTAGGCTGGCATCAGCAAAGCCCTTCAGCCTGACAACGAAAAACGGCCGCCCAGCCTCAATGCACCGCTCAGCCAGGGTCCTGGGCAGATTTCCGCCGCCAGCAATCAGGCCAAGCTTAAGCATGACGCGGCCTAATCATGCGGCAGACAGATCGGACGATTGGCGTCAGAGCGAATGAAGTTAACGATCTCCATCACCTCGGCCGAGGCGTGATAGACTTCTGCCACATCGTCCAGGCGCTCTTGAAACGTGCCTTCGTCGGCAAACATCAGGCGATAGGCGGCGCGCAGATTATTGATCGCCTCACGGCTAAAACCCCGGCGCTTTAGGCCGACGAGGTTGAGGCCCTCCAGATGGGCATGATTACCCCAGACTGAGCCATAGGGGATGATGTCCTTGGTCACCACGCCGCCGCCGCCAACAAAGGCATAGCGCCCAATGCGGGTAAATTGGTGCACGGCGCTGAGGCCGCCCATAAACACAAAATCGCCAACCTGAACATGGCCGCCGAGCGTGGCGCTATTGGCGAAGGTGACATTATTGCCAACGATACAGTCATGGGCGACATGCGCCCCGACCATATAGAGACTGTCCGAGCCAACCTTGGTGACGCCGCCGCCACCGACCGTGCCGGTATGCATGGTCACGTTTTCGCGGATCACATTGCGCTCGCCTATGATCAATTCGGTTGGTTCGCCCTTATGGGCCAGGTGTTGTGGCGCGCCGCCGAGATAGGCCATCGGATGGACCAGGGTCTCAGCACCGACCTGGGTATGGCCGTCAATCACCACATGCGAGACCAGCCGCACACGGTCGCCAAGCGTCACATCAGGTCCAACCGTACAAAACGGGCCGATCGAGACATCGGTCCCAAGCTTAGCCTTAGGATCAATGATTGAGGTGGGATGGATCTGGCTCATGCCGGGGTCTCCACCACCATGGCGGCAAAATCGGCTTCTGCGGCCGTCTTGTCACCAACAAGGGCCTTGCCCCGAAACTTGAAAACGTCGGCCCGGGCCCGCAGGACCTCTACCTCCATCCGGATCACATCGCCTGGGCGCACAGGATAACGGAACCGGCAATTGTCCAGAGACATGAAAAAGATGGTCTTGCCCTGAACTTCCACATCCAGTGACTTGGACATCAAGACCGCGCCGGTCTGGGCCAAGGCCTCCACAATCAAGACCCCGGGCATAACCGGGTTGCCGGGGAAATGGCCTTGAAAGAAGGGCTCATTAATCGTGACGCATTTGATGCCAACAATCGACTGATGGGCCCGATAGTCCTCTGCCCGGTCGACCAGCAGGAAGGGATAGCGATGCGGAATCCTCTGCAGGATCTCAGCAATATCGATGGAAATGGGAGCATGCGCCTCTTGGTCCCGAGGTTTCATTCCTTTGCTCCTTCGTCCCGAGCCTTGCTCGCACGCTTCATCAATTGCCCAACCATGGCCGTCTCCCTTAACCAGCGACGGATAGGTCTGGCCGGAAAGCCGCCCCAGGTCTCGCCCGCTGGAATATCCTTCATAACCCCGGCTGAGGCCGCGACCTGCGCGCCCTTACCGATCTGAATATGGTCTGCGACGCCAACTTGACCACCAAAGGCGACGCCATCACCGACGGTGACACTGCCGGATATGCCGGTCTGGGCCGCAATCATGCAATTCCTTCCGATCGAGACATTGTGGGCAATCTGAACCAGATTATCGATCTTGGTATTCTCGCCGATCACTGTGTCATCAAAGGCACCGCGATCAATGCAGGTACCGGCCCCGACCGTCACCCCGTCTTGGATAACCACCCGGCCAAGTTGCGGCACGTCAATTGCACCGGTCTCCGCGCCTGCGACTCCAAATCCTGCCTCACCAATGCGGGCACCGGCAAGTATCCTGACCCCATCGCCGATCAAGGCAAAGCCGATGGTGACGTTTGCGCCTATAAGGCAATTGCGTCCGATCGCGACCCCAGGACCAATGGTTGTATTGGCACCAATGACCGTTCCAGACCCGATCTGTGCACCAGGGCCAACCACAACGCCGGGTGACAAGGCCACGTCCGCTTCGAGTACAGCCTCTGGGTGAATGGCCGGGCCCTCGCCGTGAAGGCGCGGTTGCACAAGCCGGTTGGCCGCCCGCGCAAAGGCTGCCTGCGGCCTTGGGGTCAGCAGGGCAATACAGCCTGCTGGTAAGTCTTGAGCCAGCTTTGGTGAAACAAAACAGGCCATGGCCTTGGTCTGGCTCAGTTGCTTGATGTACCGCTCATCGCCCATGAAAGTGACGCTGTTAGCGTCTGCTGTAGCAAGAGGCGCAATCTGTTTCACCAACCTTTCACCCAGATTGCCTTCGGCAAGGCTGGCGCCCGTTTCAGCGGCGAGCTGTGCCAGGCTGATCGGCGATCCGGTGATAAAGAAGCGATGGTCCGGCATCCGGCCCCCTTGAAATGAATACGGTGGACGGGCCTTGTCTGCCCGCCCACCGTAATCGCAGTACCCCTTAGACTAGCCGGGCTTATTGGCCTGGAACAGCTTGTTGGTCCAGGCGCTCACGATCAAACGCAAACTGGGTAAGCTTGGCATTGAGCGATCCGATGACCATCTCGGTGACGTCCATAGAGGAATTGGCACCAAACAGCGCATTGCGATCAAACAGGAGCGCGCAAGAGCGTTGGGTATAGACCTCCTTCAAGATCGGTTCGATTTCCGAACTGATCCGGGCCAGGGCCTTTTGCTCAGTGGCTTCGATTTCCTTAGAGCGGACCTGGGCCTTGCGTTGCAGGGCCTGGCCACGCTGGTTCAGTTGCAGGGCTTTTTGCTCGAATTGCTCTTGCGGCAAGGTGGCACGTTGGCCGTCAAGGGCCTTGCCATCGGTCTCGATCGCGGTCTTTTCGGCGTTCAGTTCGGCATTAACCTGGGTCGTGATGGTCTGGATGCGCTGAATCACGAACTTGCCAACTGCGGAGGTCCCAATCGCGCGCTCATTTGAATAGACGCAGATGCCTGGCAGGGCTGGGCCCGGCGCTGGCGGGGTCGCTGCGGCAGGCGCAGATGCGACTGGCGCGTCTGACGCAGCCGCTGGCGCTGCCTTTGCAGCCTTTGGCGCAGCCACGGCCGGGGTCATTGAGGTGGCAAGCAGCGCCGCCATAGCGCCGAGGCTGGCGCAAACAATCTTTGTAGGTGTCATGAGTTTAGAACCTTGTGGAGGTGGAGAAACGGAACGTTTCGGGACGGTCATAGTCTTCTTTGGCCAGGACCTTACTAAAGTCAAACCGGATGGGGCCCATGGGCGACTTCCAGAAGATGCTGAGGCCCGCAGACGCGCGCAAGGACAGGTCATCCTTGATATTGTCGGGCTTGCAATCCTTGACTGTTGAATTGTAACAGCTGTTTTTTGAATTGGTGTCTAACAGACCCAAGGTACCAATGTCTGAGAACATGGCCGCCTTGATACCGTATTGTTCCGGCAGACCGGTTGGCAAGGTCATTTCCAAAGACCCAATAGCATACATCCGACCGCCCAAGGCGTCGTTATAAGTAATGTTACGAGGCCCAATGCCAGCCGTCTGGAACCCGCGGAAGCTGTTGCCGCCCTTATAGAACCGATCATTGATCCGGATTTCGTCATTGCCATACCCAAAGATATAGCCCGCCGACCCAGTCGCACTAAAGATGAAGCTGGGAGTAAAGCCATAAAACCAGGAGACATCACCCTCGGTCTTTAAATATTTCACATCACCGCCGACCCCTGCAAAGTCTTGCTGCAGGTCTATGGCAAATCCGCGCGTAGGCTGGATCGGATCATTGCGACGATCCCAACGGAAGGAATAGCCTACCAGCGAAGTCACCCGCGAACCGGCCTGGTCACACAATAGGATAGACACTGTGACGCCGCACAGGGACTTTTGCACCACCACATTATCGCTGCGAAGATTGTAACGCGTCGACATGGAGGCGTTTTGGGTCAGGGGGAATCCAAGCCTTACGCCAATTCCTGTGGATTCGGTGTCATAGCCGGCCTGCCTCGAGAAATTGTATTTGTATGAGAACAGATCGATCCCAGCCCGCAGATCGCGTCCCAAGAAGCGCGGCTCGGTAAACGAAAAGTCCACCTGTTGGCGCAAAGACCCGACAGAGACCTGGGCCCGCAAGCTTTGGCCCCGACCGCGGAAATTGCGTTCCGTCACACCCAGATCGAATACGACCTTGTCGAGCGAAGAATAACCCGCACTAAAGGAGAGCTCACCCGTTGGCTGCTCGGTGACCTTGACTCGTAATATGGTCCGATCAGGTGCCGTGCCTGGCACCTCTTCAATATCGACGTCTTTAAAGAAGCCCAGACCCTTGATCTGGTTCTTGGAGCGATCGACGAGTACGCGGTTAAATGCGTCTCCCTCGACTAGGCGCAATTCGCGGCGGATAACGGGGTCAAGCGTGCGAACATTACCAACAATGTCGATCCGCTCAACATAGACCCGTGGGCCTTCCTTGACCTCGAATACCACGTCTACCGTCTTGTTGGCCTTATTGGGCACATAGCGCGGCCGAATATCCACAAAAGCAAAGCCGGCCGCGCCAGCGGCAAAGGTCAGGGCCTCGGTCGCGGACTCAATCTTTTCGTCCTGATAAATCTCGCCCTCGCGAATGGGCAGAAGAAGTTTTAGGACATCGCCGTTCAACTTCTTCAGATCTGTTTCAACCGACAGCTTGCCGAACTTATATTTTGGGCCCTCATCAAGCGTAAAGGTTATGGCAAATCCGTTCTTGTCGGGCGCCAACTCTGCAAGCGCTGAAACGATACGGAAATCATAGAAGCCGCGATTGCGGTAATGTTTGCGCAATTGCTCGCGGTCGTATTCGAGCCGGTCAGGGTCAAAATTATCGTTCGAGGTCAGGAACTTATACCATTCAGACTCTTTGGTCACGACCACGTCTTTCAGGTCATTATCGGAAAACTCCTTATTGCCTAAGAAGTTGATCCGCATGATCCCGCTTTTCGGGCCCTCATTGATCTCAAAGACGAGGTCGACCCGCTTTTGCGGCAATTCCACGACCTTGGGTGTAACCGAGGCCGAGATCCGGCCGGACCGACGATAGAGCTCAATGATCCTCTGAACGTCTTGCTGTACCTTGGAGCGCGTAAAGATGCCGCGCGGACGGATGGTCACTTCATCGCGAAGCTTATCTTCCTTGAGATTATCATTTCCCTCAAAGGCGACCTGATTGATGATTGGGTTCTCGACCACGGATACGACCAGGTCGGAGCCTTCAATATCGAGTTTAACATCAGCAAATAAGTCAGTGCGGAACAGGGTCTTTAGCGCCAAGTCGATTTGCGCAGGCCCAACCAGGTCACCGGGCTGCACTGGTAAATAGGACAGGACAGTCCCCTGCTCGATCCGCTCATTGCCCTTAATCAATATGCGCTGAATAACCACGCTATCTGGTCGCGCGCTCACGGCGGGTTCTGGGGGCGCAGGCGGCGCCCCCTGTGCCAAGGCCATGGTGGAAAGCGCTGTACCGGCCAACAAGATTGCCAAACCCGATACAATCGGCTTGGGGCGGAACGTCTTGAATGCGGTCGGACTATACATAGGGTCAGCCAATGGCGGGTTGCGATCAATCATGAGAACAGTCCGCCTAGAAATTGAAACAATTGAAGTTGCTGCAGGTCGTTCCAGGTTGCAAACACCATAAGGCTGAGCAGCAAAGCCATCCCGATCCGATAGCCCATGGCTTGTATCTCGGCATTCAAGGGATGCCGGGCAATTGCCTCGTAAGCGTAAAACAATAGGTGTCCCCCATCCAGAATGGGTACTGGTAGCAGATTCATAAAGCCGATGCCAACCGACAGCACAGCCGCCAGGCCCATTAGGGCAACCAGACTGCCCAATATCTGCATGCCCAAATCTGGCGCACCCTCAGCGCCGGCCTGAGCAACCGCGCCAGACGCCCTGGCAATCCCAATAGGCCCGCCCAATTGCGAGGCCGATTCCTTGCCCGTAACCACACGGCCAAGATAAAAGACGGTTGTATCAAGCACCGACCAGGTGCGTTCAGCACCCAGGGCCAGGGCTTCGATCGGGCCATAGCGGGTCCAGGTCTGATCGCTAGCTTTTTGGATATAGCCAAAGCCCAAAACGCCGACCGAATGTTTGGAGCCCATAGGGTCTGTGATCTGCTGGCGCACTGGCGTGGCCGTTAAGATGACCTCGCGGCCACCGCGATCAATCACGAACTTAACAGGCACGTCGGCCCGCAACATGATGATTTGTTGCAGGTCGGCAAAGCTACGGATCGTGCGCCCAGCCGCTTGCTTGATCTGATCCCCGACCTGAAATCCGGCGAGCGCTGCGGGCTTGCCGGGCTCTACCATATCAACGCGGGCCGGAGATACCCGCTCACCGATCGTGCCTAGGAGCACGGCAAACAGAACAATGGCCAAGGCAAAATTGGCCACGGGTCCAGCAACGACAACCAGGGCCCGCTGCCACAAGGGTTTGAAATGAAAATATTTTTGGACCGCGTCTGCACCTTGCTGTGCAACAATTTGAGTCCTTAGGTCGTCCAGGTCCTCTTGATCGGGCACACTGGCGGCATTGTCGTCTCCGCTAAAGCGGACATAGCCGCCGAGTGGTAGCCAACAAATCTGCCACTGAACCCCTGAGCGATCCTTCCAGGCAACAATGGGACGCCCAAACCCGATCGAAAACCGATCAATTGCGACGCCGCAGGCCTTGGCCACCCAAAAATGGCCTAGCTCATGAATGGTCACCACAAGGGTCAAAACCAATAGGAAGGGTACGATATAGGTCAAAGCCGTATGCGCAAAGGCAAGCATGGTTTGGTCGCTCCTATCCGTGCGCTGGGATCGATTGCGCGGCCACTAGACGCGCCGCAATGCGCCGCGCACCGGCATCGGTCATGATCGCCGTCTCTATGTCTGTATCTGGATCGCCGGTCAAATCTCCGCACCCATTCATTTGGTCAAGGGTGGCTTCGGAAATCGCAGCAATGTCAAGAAAACCGAGCTTTCGATCAAGAAATGCGGCAACAGCGACCTCATTGGCGGCGTTCATAACGGCTGGTGCACCCCCGCCGGCGTTCAAGGCTGCGCGTGCTAACTTAACGGCTGGAAACCGGTCATGGTCGGGCGCTTCGAAATTCAAACGCCCAACACTGGCCAAATCAAGGGTGGGTGCAGGCCAGGGTAAACGGTCGGGCCAGGCCAGGGCGGCCGAAATCGGGCTGCGCATATCCGGAGTCCCCAATTGGGCGAGGGTCGAGCCATCTTGAAATTCGACCAAGCTATGTATGACCGACTCAGGATGGATCAGTACATCTATCTGCTCACCAGGCATGCCAAACAGGTACGACGCCTCAATCATCTCCAAGCCCTTATTCATCATGGTGGCAGAATCGACCGAGATCTTGGCACCCATTGACCAGTTCGGATGCGCTACCGCCTGATCTGGACTTACCCCCGCCATGGCTGCGCGTGTCCAGGTGCGAAAAGGCCCGCCAGATGCGGTAAGAATGAGGCGAGAAACGCGATTAGTGAGATTATTTTGCAGGACCTGGAAAATTGCTGAGTGCTCGGAATCGACCGGAATGATCATACTGCCATTCTGCGCGGCCAGCTTGATCAGGGCTGGCCCTGCACAGACTAGGCTTTCCTTATTGGCTAGCGCAACCGTAGCACCAGCCTTGACCGCCGCCACCGTAGGCGCAAGGCCCGCAACGCCAACAATCGCCGACATTACCCAGTCCGAGTTCAAACTAGCCGCCTCAAGAACAGCGCTCGCCCCACATCCAACCTTGATGCCGGTGCCAGCGAGACCGACCATGAGGGCCTCATAACAGGCCTGATCCTCAATCACCGCCATAACAGGTCGCCAAGTCAGTGCCTGAGCAATCAGGTCCTGGACATTGCGGCCTGCGGTGAGCGCAATGACCTCAACCTCCGCCGAGCCATGCGCCTTGGCCTGGGCAAGCAAGTCAAGTGTGGACACACCGATTGAGCCGGTAGACCCAAGGATGGAAACCTTACGCCTAAGGGTCAAAACGGAAACCCCGTAAACGCAACCAGCCGAGCAAGTGCGACGATAATTGCGGCAAACATCAGGCCGTCAACGCGATCGAGCAGGCCGCCGTGCCCGGGTATAAGCGAGCCGCTGTCCTTGACCCCAAATCGGCGCTTTAAAACTGATTCCCAAAGATCACCAGCCATGGTCGCCAAGCCGCCCAATAGGCCAACAGCCGCTGCAGCCATGATCGAAATCTTCAGGTGCGACAGGACCGATACGGTCATAGCCGCAATAACTGCGCCAATCAGCCCTCCTATGAACCCAGACCAGGTCTTGTTCGGCGAAAACCGCGGCCAAAGTTTCGGCCCCTTAAGAGCGCTGCCAACCGCGTAGGCGACGATATCAGCCGACCAGGTCACAGCAAACAGGGCCACGGTCCAGGTCAGGCCTTGGTCAGTCGTTCTAAGCCAGGTGATCGCCAAGACCGGCAGACCGATATAAAACACCCCGTAAGCTGGGCTCAGCGCCTTTTTCTCGAGCTGCCAACCCACTAATCCGGCGACGAGGCTGCCAGCCAACAAGGTCCAGATGGCAATTTCAAAATGCTGCCAATGGCCCCAAAACGCAGACGCTAAGACAACAATACCAACCGTCGCGCCAATGCGGGCGGGGGCCTGTTTGGCGACCATCAACCCCCATTCGTTTGCTAACAGGGCAACCGCGATCGCGATCATGAGCAAAAACAACCAACCGCCCGTCCAGATCGCCAAAACCACAGCTGGAATCAGCACCGTAGCTGAAATCACCCTAAGTCCGAGATTGGCCCAATCAAAGGTCTTAGCTGGCAGCAAGGACGTCATCCAACTCGGCTCCCCCAAAACGGCGTTGCCGGGTTTTAAACTCCGCCAGAGCGGCCTTTAAGGGCTCGGGACCATAATCAGGCCAAAGCACGTCTTGAAAGACCAGCTCGGCATAGGCCGATTCCCAAAGCAGGAAGTTCGATAGGCGTTTCTCCCCACTAGTTCGGATGATTAGATCAGGGCATGGCCCTAAGGCCGTTGACAAGAAGGTTTCAAAACTAGCCTCGGTCAGATCCTGGGCAGCCATACGCCCAGCAGCAACTTCACATGCAAAATGCCTCGCCGCATCCGTAATATCGGCCCGGCCACCATAGTTAAACGCCACCTGCAACAAGAACTGGCTATTGGACTGGGTCAAGGTTTCAGCCCTGGCAATGGTCGCCAAGATATCAGCACCCAGGCCTTCACGACGCCCCAGCACCCGCACCCGCACGCCCTCTTGGTGCAAACGGTCCAGGTCACTATCAACAAAAGATTTGAGCAAGCCCATCAGGTCATTGACCTCTTGCGCAGGCCGGCTCCAGTTTTCCGTTGAAAAGCCAAACACGGTTAGGCAGGCAATCCCCTGGTCTGCCGCGGCCGCAACCGTTGCCTTTAAGGCCTTTACGCCTGCGCGATGCCCAAGCGCACGCGGCAGGCCCCGAGCCTTTGCCCATCGCCCGTTGCCATCCATGATGATGGCGACGTGCAGCCCGGATCGGATGCCATCCAATCCTTGCTCAGCAACAGCGCTCGTATCGCCAACCTGTGGCATCTACCTACCTAAAAATCAGCCCCTGGCCCTTGAGTTGGGCCGCTGGCTAGACCTGCATGATTTCTTGTTCTTTGGTCTTCAAGGCTTCGTCAACGCGCTTAATCGTTTGGTCGGTAAAGGTTTGCACCTCTTCGCCCATCTTCTTTAAATCATCTTCGGTAATGACCGAGGCCTTTTCCGCCTTTTTGAGGTCATCCATGGCGTCGCGCCGCACATTTCGGATCGCAATCCGCTGCTGCTCAGCGTATTTGCCTGCCAATTTGGCCAAATCACGGCGGCGCTCTTCTGTAAGCGCCGGCACAGGGATCCGCAGGCTTGAACCGTCGACAACAGGATTAAAGCCTAGCCCTGCGGCGCGGATCGCCTTTTCGACGGATACGACAAGGCCCTTGTCCCAGACATTAACTGTGATTGAGCGAGGCTCTGGGACACTGACGGCCGCAACCTGATTGATCGGCACATTGGAGCCATAGGCCTGGACCATGACCTGATCCAGCAAGCCAGCCGAGGCGCGGCCCGTCCGAAGGCTCGCAAATTCGTCCTTTAGGGCCAAGAACGACTTGTCCATGCGATCGCGGTAATTTGCCAAAACCGGCTTTTCGGGAGGTGCCATAGTTGTATCCAGTCGTGTCGTTTTGATCGAATTTCAAGCGGTTAGGCGATGACCGTATGCAGTCCCTGTCCCTTGAGCACATTCAAGAATGCGCCCTGCTCCCGGATAGAAAACACTATAATCGGAATAGCATTATCGCGCATCAGGGCAATGGCTGAGGCGTCCATGACCTTCAAATCCTGAGACAGAACGTCAAGATAGCTGAGATTGTCATAGCGAACCGCATTGGGATCCTTTTTGGGGTCCGCCGTATAGACCCCGTCTACACTCGTCCCCTTAAACAAGGCATCACAGCCCATTTCAGCGGCACGCAAGGCCGCTGCGGTGTCAGTCGTAAAGAAGGGGTTGCCCGTACCAGCTGCGAAAATGACCACCCGCCCCTTTTCCAAGTGCCGCACAGCCCGGCGGCGGATATAGGGCTCACAGACCGTTTCCATCGGAATGGCTGACTGGACGCGGGTATCAATGCCCAGTCTTTCCAAAGCGTTTTGCATGGCCAAGGCGTTCATGACCGTCGCCAACATGCCCATATAATCGGCACTGGCCCGCTCCATCCCCTTAGCGGCGGTCGACAGGCCGCGGAAGATATTGCCGCCGCCAATGACCAGACAAAGCTGCACGCCCTGTTTGACGATCTCGGCAATATCGCGGGCCACACCATCGACCGTGGCCATATCGATGCCATAGGCGGCATCGCCCATCAGGACCTCGCCCGAGACCTTGAGCAGAACCTTTTTAAAGCGCGTGTTTTCAGGGCTCAGGGTCATGGCGCATGTCTCATCTTGGGTCAAACGGTCGCGATTCGTCTGAAGAAGATAAACCAAGGGCGTGGCACGCGTCGAACGCGCCACGCCCCTTAAGGTCAATCTAAACCGAATAAATTAGGATTGGCCAGAAACGGCTGCGACCTCGGCCGCAAAATCCTCGGTCTTTTTCTCAATGCCTTCACCGAGAGCCAGGCGGGCAAAGCCCTTGATGGTGACGGGCGAGCCCAAGGTCTTGGCCGTCTCAGCGACCAACTGTTCAACGGTCTGGTCCGGATTCATGACGAAGGCCTGCTTAAGCAGAACAACTTCTTCAAAGAATTTACGGATCCGGCCCTCGACCATCTTCTCGACAACACCGGCAGGCTTGCCAGATTCCAGGGCCTGTTCGGTAAAGATCGCCCGCTCGCGCTCAACCGCTTCAGGATCGAGGTCATCAGTCGAAAGCGACAGGGGCTGGGTCGCGGCCACGTGCATGGCAATCTTACGGCCAAGCTCGCGCAAGGTCGCCTCATCGCCAGCGCCTTCAACGGCAACCAGGACGCCAATACGGCCCAGATCCGGCGCGGTGGCATTGTGTACATAGGAGGCCACGGCACCTTGGCTGACTTCGAACCGGGCAGCCCGGCGCAGGACCATGTTTTCGCCGATGGTGGCGATCAGATTGCCAAGCATGTCGGCAATCACTTCCCCTTCGGCCGTCTTAGCTGCGCTCAAGACCTCAACATCGGTACCAACCGTCAGCGCCGCTGCCGCAACCGCCTTGGCCGCGCCCTGGAAGAGGACATTGCGGGCCACGAAATCGGTTTCGGCATTGAGCTCAATCATGGCGCCGCTATTGCCCGACACAGCAACGGCGACCAGACCTTCGGCCGCAATCCGGTCGGCCTTTTTCGCCGCCTTGGACAGGCCCTTGGTGCGCAGCCAGTCAATGGCCATTTCAACGTCGCCCTCGTTCTCAACAAGGGCCTTTTTGCAATCCATCATGCCGGCGCCGGACTTCTCGCGAAGATCCTTGACCAGCGCGGCGGTAATCTCTGCCATGGAATATCCTCCAGTCACAAAACAAGACCGGCCGCAGACACGGCCGGCACAGGGGTTTTAAAAAGCGTGGCGGTCAGCCAGGCATTGCGCCCAACTGAGCCGCCCGCCACATCTAGTCCGCAGCGACTTCAGCGACCGCTTCGGCCTCTGGCATGTCTGGGGTCAGTTCGCGTTGCAAGGTTGGCTCAACCGGGGCAATCGCTGCACCCAGGTCAACGCCAGAAGCCGCTTGACCGGCCGCCAAACCGTCGAGGACGGAATCGGCAATCAGGTCACAATAGAACTGCAAGGCCCGCGCCGCATCGTCATTACCCGGGATCGGATAGGTGATGCCGTCTGGATCGCAATTGGTATCCAAGATCGCGATCACCGGAATGTTCAGCTTGCGCGCCTCAAGGATGGCAATCGCCTCCTTATTGGTGTCGATCACGAACATGATGTCGGGAATACCGCCCATGTCCTTGATGCCGCCGAGGGACAATTCCAGCTTTTCGCGTTCGCGGGTAAGCTGCAGCAATTCTTTCTTGGTACGGCCAGACTCGGCACCGTCCAAAACGCCTTCCAGCTCGCGCAGACGCGCGATCGAGCCCGAAATGGTGCGCCAATTGGTCAAGGTGCCGCCAAGCCAGCGGTGATTGACATAATACTGGGCGCAGCGCTTGGCCGCCGTGGCAACGGGGTCAGAAGCCTGACGCTTGGTGCCGACAAACAGGACGCGGCCGCCGCTCGCGGCGACTTCACGGACCTTAACCAGGGCCTGGTGAAGCAGAGGAATGCTCTGCGACAGGTCGATAATGTGGATATTGCTCCGCGATCCGAAGATATAGCGGTCCATCTTCGGATTCCAGCGATGGGTCTGGTGACCGAAGTGCGCGCCAGCTTCCAAGAGCTGACGCATGGTGAATTCAGGTAGCGCCATCAAATTTTTCCTTCTTCCGGTGCGCCTCCGCAGACAATGTCCCTGTCACCAGGAACCCGGAACGGAAGTAAACGGGGATTGACCCGAGCACCGCCGAACGTCTGCGTGTGTGATGGAGGTGTCCCTAGAGCCAAGTGGCCTCAATTGCAAGGCTTTTGGTCCAGTTCCAGTGCCAAACTAGACGTCTTCAACAAAGGCCACCCCTGGCGCGGTCTTTAGCGCGCCGCGTAGGGCCGCATCGAGCATGAACCGCCCTGGCAATCTCAGCTCCACCTCGCGGCCACCGTCCAAGGCCGCAACCAAGCTGACCTCACCGCCCCGAGGATTGGCAGCGCCCTCAAGCCGGCGCTTGAGCACCTCAATTTCGGCTGAGCGCGGCGACAGGTGCAGGCGAAGATTAGCAACCACGTTTTCCATGGCCTTATCGATCGGCTCGGCATCGTCACCAAAGAACCGGACTTCGCCATCCTTGCCCTTGGCCCGAACCTTGACCATGACCGAGCGGCCTGGTTCCAAGATATCGCGGCAGCGGCGCAAGGCTTCCGGCGGAAACAGGACCTCATATTCCCCAGTCGGATCCGATAGGGAAACAAAGGCGAACTTGTCACCACTTTGCGAGGCGCGTTCTTGCCGGCGGCGCACCACCCCGGCCATGCGGAAGGCCTCAACCCCCTGCTCCGCCTCGGCAATGGCATCAACCAAAAGCGTAACCCGGCGACGGCGCAGGGCGGTGATCATGTCTTCAAGCGGATGACCGCTGAGATAAAACCCGACTGCGGAAAGTTCTTCATCCAGCTGGTCTGGACCGTTCCATGGCTCAACCCGCGACAGGCGCGGCCGGGCCGCCTCACTGTCTGTGGCAAATAGGCTGGACTGGGACGAGGCTCGCTCAGCCGCCACGCTTTGGGCATAGGCGATCAGGACATCACAATTGGCGACAATCTGGGCGCGGTTGGGGTGTAGCCGGTCAAAGGCCCCGGCCCGAGCCAGGTTCTCAATCGCGCGCTTATTAACCTGGCGCGGATCGATGCGTTCCATAAGGTCAAATAGGTCACGGAAGGGCCCGCCCTCCTCGCGCACGGCGACAAGGTTTTTCATGGCCGCCTCGCCGACATTGCGCACCGCACCAAGGGCATAGAGCACCTCGCCGTTTTCAACCTCAAAGTCGGCGCCAGAGCGATTGACATCCGGCGGACAGACCTTGACCCCAAGGCGCTTGGCGTCCTGGTAAAACACGGCCAGTTTGTCGGTATTGGAGATGTCCAGGCTCATAGACGCGGCCAGGAATTCGACTGGCGCATTGGCCTTTAGCCAGGCGGTTTGATAGGCAATGATGGCATAGGCCGCCGCGTGGCTCTTATTAAAGCCGTAGCCAGCAAACTTGGCGACCTGTTCAAATATGCTGTCGGCCTGGGCTTCATTGACGCCGCGCTCGACCGCCCCAGAGACAAACCGCGCCTTTTGCTGGTCCATCTCCTCCTTCTTCTTCTTACCCATGGCCCGCCGAAGCAGATCAGCCTCGCCGAGCGAATAGCCGGCCAGGATCTGGGCGATCTGCATCACCTGTTCCTGATAGACGATGACGCCATAGGTTTCTTTCAGCACCGGCTCGAGGCTGGAGTGCAACATGTCCGTAGCCTTGCGGCCAAATTTGCAGTCGACATAGGTGTCGATATTGTCCATCGGGCCTGGCCGATAGAGCGAGATCAAGGCGGTGATTTCCTCAATCGCACTGGGCCGCATCTTGCGCAGCGTATCGCGCATGCCCTGGCTTTCCAGCTGAAACACGCCAATGGTCTGGCCAGATGCCATCAGGTCGTAAGAGGCGACGTCATCGAGCGGCAGGGTCGTTAGATCGACTGCTGCGCCACGCTTGCGCATATGTTTCACCGCCCGGTCGAGCACGGTCAGGGTTTTCAGGCCCAAAAAGTCGAACTTAACCAGGCCCGCGCTCTCAACCCATTTCATATTGAACTGGGTGGCCGGCAGGTCCGAGCGCGGATCTTGATAAAGCGGCGTTAGCTCAACCAGGGGCCGGTCGCCAATCACAATCCCGGCGGCATGGGTCGAGGCATTACGAAACAGGCCTTCAAGCTGAAGCGCCGTCTCCAACAGGCGCGCAACGGCCTCGTCTTCCTTCTTGGCCTGTTTTAGACGCGGTTCGATCTCAATCGCCTGGGCAAGGGTCGTTGGGCTGGCCGGATTGTTGGGGATCATCTTGGCCAGGCGATCAACCAGGCCCAGCGGCAATTGCATTACCCTGCCAACATCGCGCAGAACCGCCCTCGCCTGCAGCGTTCCGAAAGTGATGATCTGGGCGACGCGTCCGACCCCATACTTGTCCTGCACATAGGAAATCACCTCTTCGCGGCGATCCTGGCAAAAATCGATATCGAAGTCGGGCATGGAAACCCGTTCAGGATTAAGGAACCGCTCAAACAGGAGCCCAAAGCGCAGGGGATCCAGATCGGTAATGGTCAGGGCATAGGCCACCAGCGACCCTGCCCCCGATCCCCGCCCAGGCCCAACGGGTATGCCATGGGCCTTAGCCCATTTGATAAAGTCCGACACAATCAGGAAATAGCCGGGAAAGCCCATGCCGGAGATGACGCTGATCTCGCGCTCCAGCCGGTCCCAATAGTCTTGCTCCGGTGCCGCCAAGGGATGAGCCGCGAGCCGCGCGCGCAGGCCCTCGCGCGCCTGATGCGCCATTTCGTCAGGCTCCGAACGGCCACCCGTCGTAGGAAAACTTGGCAAGATCGGGTCGCGCTTATTGGCGGTAAAGGCGCAGCGCCGAGCAATATCGATCGTATTGTCGCAGGCCTCAGGCAGGTCAGCAAACAGGGCGCGCATCTCAGCGACGGACTTAAGGCCGTGTTCGGGCGTAACGCGGCGGCGATCTTCCTGACCAACAAAAGCGCCATCGGCAATACACATCAGGGCATCGTGAGCGTGATAAAGGCCGCGCTTTTCGAAATAGACATCATTGGTCGCGACAATCGGCACATCATGGGCATAGGCATAGGCTAAAAGCCCTGGCTCGGCCGTCGCCTCGTCGGGGCGGTTGTGGCGTTGCAGCTCAATATAGAACCGGTCACCAAATGCGCTGTGCATGGCCTTTAGCGCCGCCTCGGCCTCAGCGACCCGTCCAGAGGCGATCAAGGGATCAACTGGACCATCGGGGCCGCCGGATAAGAGGATCAGACCCTCGCTATGGGCCGCGACCTTGTCCCAGGGCACGCCCGGCTCGCTCTCACCGGCGCTATCGAGATAGGCCATAGAGGACAAGGCGCAGAGATTGAGATAGCCGCGTTCATTCTGGGCCAAGAGCACGATGGTGGGAGTGCGCGCCCAGCGCTCGGGCGGACCCTCGCCCAGACCCAGGACCGGCAGGGCGCAGCCCATGATCGGCTGGACCCCGGCCTCCTTGGTCGCCACGGAAAACTCCAGGGCGCCAAACATATTGGTCCGGTCGGTCAAGGCCGCGGCAGGCATCTTGGCCGCCGCCGCCAGACCACCAATGGCATCGGCCTTGATCGCGCCCTCAAGCAGGGAATAGGCCGAGCGAATGCGCAGATGAACAAAGGCCTCTGAGCCCAAACCTGCGCTCTTCGCCTCGCCATCTGCCATTGCCTAGCCTCCCGCCATTGCCGCGACTCAGGTCACCGCATAGGCGACCATACCTACCATCCAGACAAAGCCGCTAAGAGAGACAAGTGCAAGAAGATCGTGAACCAAACGGGTCATGGCTAAGGCTCCATAAATGTTCCGTTTATGTTCTATATTCTTGCTTTGTTCTCAAGGCAAGGAGCTTTTTTTGAAATTTTTACATGAACAAGATCCTAGCCCGTGACCAGGACCCCATCTTTCAAGCGAAACACGCGGTCCATGGGCTTAACCAGGTCCATATTATGGGTCGCGATCAGGGCGGCGACGCCCGTGTCCTTGACCAGATCCATCAGGCCTAGGAACACTTGTGCACTGGTAGCAGGATCAAGATTGCCGGTCGGCTCATCAGCTAGAAGGATGCGCGGCTTATTGGCAAGCGCACGCGCAATGGCGACGCGCTGCTGCTCGCCGCCCGACAATTGCGCCGGTTGATGATCAAGCCGATCTGCAAGGCCAAGGCGGCTGAGCAAGGTCTCGGCATGGGCGCGAGCGGCCTTTTGGCTCTGGCCCGCAATCATTTGCGGCAGGGCGACATTGTCCAGGGCGCTGAACTCGGCCAAGAGGTGATGGAACTGATAGACAAAGCCGATCTGGCCAAGACGGATCGCGGTGCGGGCCTTGTCTTTCAGGCCGCCGCAATCGCGGCCGCCAATAAGCACCTGCCCGGCATTGGGCCGCTCTAACAGGCCCGCCGCATGCAGAAGCGATGACTTGCCCGAGCCGGACGGCCCGATCAACCCAACCATTTCGCCGGCATAAAGATCCAGATCAAGACCGCGCAGGACCTCTAGGGTCTTGTCGCCCGAGCGATAGGTCCGCTCAATGCCCCGCAAGGAAAGGACCGCCTCACTCATAACGCAGCCCCTCCACCGGATCGAGCCTTGAGGCGCGCCAGGCGGGCGGCAGTGTCGCCAGGACCGACATCAGAAGCGCCCAGAAGGTGACGCTCACCACCTCCGGCCAATCAATGCGGGCGGGAATATGGGCTAGGAAATAGACATCAGCGCTAAAGACCGCCGTGCCCGTCACCCATTCGACGAAATGTTGGATCGGGGCAATATAGGTGCAGAACAGCACTCCCAGGACAAGCCCGGCCAAGGTCCCTGCCGCGCCAATCGAGGCCCCGGCCATGAAAAAGATGCGCAGGATCGCCCCCTGCCCGGCCCCCATGGTGCGCAGGATCGCAATATCGCGGCCCTTATTCTTCACCAACATGACCAGGCCAGAAATTATGTTCATGGCGGCAATGGCGACAATCAGCATCAGGATCAGGCGCATGACATTGCGCTCGACCTGCAAGGCATTGAAAAAGCTTTGATTGCGGTCGCGCCAATCAGTAACTAGAGCATCTGGTCCAGCGGCGCGGTCAATCAAGGGCTTGACCTTGGCCAGGTCATCAGGATTGGCCAGCTTGATCTCAATCACATCCACGGCGCCTTCGCGGCCAAAGAACAGCTGGGCCTGGTCGAGCGGCATATAGAGGAAGGATTGGTCATATTCGCTCATGCCAATGCTGAATATGGCCCCAACCGTATAGACCTTGCGCTGCGGCGTGGCGCCGAAGGCCGTCGCACTGCCCGACGGGGAAATCAGGGTGATCGGATCGCCCGGCCCCACCCCCATGGCCGCCGCTAGCCGATCACCCAATATGATCTGATCGCCGCCATAGTCGCCCTGCCCAAAGCCGGCCAATGAACCGCCCTTGATATTGTCGGCAATAATCTTGACCCGCCTGAGGTCTTCTGGCCGCATGCCGCGAACAATGGCGCCGGAGATTTGGCCCTGACCTATGACCATGGCCTGGGCCTCAATCATGGGCACGGCCTCGGTCACACCAGGCACGGCGCGGATCTGGGCAATCACCTTGTCGCGATCGGAAGAGGCCAGCACTGGGCCGCCAACATAGGCATGCCCATTAAAGCCTAAGATTCGGCCCAAAAGCTCGGTGCGAAACCCATTCATCACCGACATGACAATGATCAGGACCGCCACGGCCAGCATGATCCCGACAAAAGATATGCCAGAAATCAGGGCCACGCCCCCGTTCTGCCGCTTGGTGCGCAAATAGCGGCCAGCCACCTGCCGTTCCCATCGCGAGAACGGGGCGGCCGACCGTGCCTCAGACCCAAGGGCCTGGCTCATGCACCAAGCGCCTTAAGTGCCGCCTCTAGCGACAGGGTCTGCCGCTCGCCCGAGGCGCGGTTTTTCAGCTCAACCTCACCCGAGGCCAGACCCTTGGGGCCGATAATCAGCTGCCACGGGATGCCAATCAGGTCCATGGTCGCGAACTTGGCCCCGACCCGCTCGGCCGTATCATCCAGCAAGGGCTCCTTGCCGGCCGCCTCGAGCGCGCGATAGGCCTGGGCGCAGGCGCTATCGACGGCCTCGTCACCGGGGCGCAGATTAACAATAGCGACGCCAAAGGGCGCGACCTGTTCAGGCCAGATAATGCCATTATCATCATGGCTGGCCTCGATAATGGCGCCCAGAAGACGCGAAACGCCGACGCCATAAGAGCCCATATGGACCGGCCGATCGACGCCATCAGGACCGGTCACGACCGCCTTCATGGGCGCAGAATACTTTTCGCCAAAATAGAAGATATGGCCAACCTCAATGCCCCTAGCGGACAAGCGCTTGTCCTCTGGCACTTCTGCTTGGAAGCGCGCAGCGTCATGCATTTCGTCGGTGGCGGCATAAAGCTTAGTGCGCTGGTCAACCAGGTGCTGCAGGTCGCTGTCCCAATCCTGGTCCGTACCAGGGGGCACCATTTCGACCAGGTCGCGATGGCAAAAGACCTCACTCTCGCCGGTGTCAGCCAGGACCACGAATTCATGGCTCAGATCGCCGCCGATCGGACCTGTATCTGCGCGCATGGGCACGACCTTTAGGCCCATACGGGCATAAAGATTCAAATAGGCGACAAACATGCGGTTATAGCTGCGCCGGGCAGCGGCCTCGTCCAGATCGAAAGAATAGGCATCCTTCATCAGGAATTCACGCCCGCGCATGACGCCAAACCGGGGCCTCTGCTCGTCGCGGAACTTCCACTGCATGTGATAGAGGTTCTTGGGCAGGTCCTTATAGGAGCGGATCGAGGCGCGGAAAATGCCGGTAATCATTTCCTCATTGGTCGGCCCATAGAGCAGCTCGCGCTCGTGGCGGTCGACAATGCGCAGCATTTCAGGGCCATAGGCGTCATAGCGCCCAGACTCGCGCCACAAATCGGCTAGCTGCAAGGTCGGCATCAAGAGCTCAATTGCACTGGCCCGATCCATTTCCTCGCGCACAATCTGCTCAATCTTGCGCAAGACCCGATGGCCCAGCGGCAGCCAAGAATAAATCCCAGCCGCTTCCTGCCGGATCATGCCCGCGCGCAGCATTAGCCGGTGCGAGACGATCTGGGCCTCGGCGGGGGTTTCTTTCAGAACGGGTAGAAAAAAGCGCGACAGGCGCATGGCAAGATCCGTGGACTGCAAAAGGTGCTTCACATAGCCCTGCCCGGCGGGACTTGGCAACGCATGGGACCGAAACACCGGTGGATCTGCAGCCTGGACGGCATGAAAGGCAAAAAAAAGGCCGCACACGCGGTGCGACCTTTAAAGTCTGTCATTGGGAGGAACGTCAAAATGGAAACAAGAAAGCCTCGGCTCCATGACTCACTAAACACTAACCGATGCGTTCGAGCCCATGTCATTTCGCAGGTTCACCCGACTTTCCAGTCGTCCGCCCAAATTTAAGGCAGATGCTTAAGTCCGCTAAATAAGGGCGCTAATCGAATAGGCAGGCCTATTGCAAGGGAACGTCCGGCAAGGGGATCAGCTTAAAATGAATGATCAGCATCACGGCGGCCCAGGCCAGGGCCGACACCCAGGTCGTGGTGATGAATTTGCGCTTCAGGTTGGGATTGACCGGTGCGCCTGGATCACCGCCATCGCCTAGATCAATCCCAGCGTCGCGGTGACTGACCACGCCCAAAGGCAGGATGGCGAACAAGACCACCCACCACAGCACCAAATAGATTGCGATCGAGGTTACCGGTCCCATCAGTGTGCGTCCTTTGGCGTTTCCATTAACTCAACCAAGACCCCACCCATGTTTTTGGGGTGGATAAAGATCACTGGCGTGCCATGGGCACCAATGCGCGGTTCGCCCAGCACGGTTGCGCCCTTGGCCTTCATATCGTCGCGCGCGGCATAGATATCCGGCACCTCAAAACAAACATGATGTTGGCCGCCCTTGGGGTTCTTCTCCAGAAAGGCAACAATCGGCGAGGCGTCCCCATAGGGCTCGATCAATTCAATCTGGCTATTGGGCAGATTGACAAAACAGACCCAGACCCCCTGCTCGGGCATGGCCCATTTTTCGGTCACCGAGGTTGCGCCCATCAGGTCGCGATACATGGCAACCGAGTCGTCGATAGATGGCGTGGCAATGCCAATATGGTTCAGTCTTCCGATCATGGTCCTACTCTAGGCTAACAGTTATAGGTCAAAACTTTAGCGGCGATCGCAGACCCAAGCGACTGCCAATTTGCCTCAGACGCGCAAGACGGTGGTCTCGACCACAGGCCTGCGCTTCCAAATCCGGTGCGCGGCCTTTTTGACGGCCCGGTCAATGGCCCCCTCAATCAGATCGTCGTCATCCAAATCATCGCCTTTAAGGCGGCGCAAAGCCTCTTCGGCGGCGGTGGCGAGATCGTCCATGGCGTCATCGACAGAATAGTTGACGTCACCCGCCAGGCCCAGAACCCGAACCTGCGGCCCAGACACGATCGCGCCGCGATCATCGAGGGCAATCGCGACGGTCAATATGCCGTTAAAGGCCGCGTGACGGCGCTCGCGCAGGGCGTCGCCATTCTCAGGCGTGACCATACCGCCATCGACATAGAGCCGCCCGGCGGGCACCTCATCAATGATCTCTGCACGCCCTGGGGCCAGGCGCACCATGTCACCATTGCGCGGTGCAACGCCCTGCGGCACTTGCAGATCCTTAGCAAAGGCCAGGTGCTCCAAGAGATGGCGGCGCTCACCATGGGTCGGAACCGCGATCTGCGGCCTTGCCCATTGATACATCTGTTTCAGCTCATCACGGCAGGGATGGCCCGAGACGTGAATGCCGGGGTGATCGCGCTCGGTATAAAGCCGAATACCGTTGGCTGAGAGCTTGTTTTGCAGATTGCGGATCGGGATCTCATTGCCTGGAATAACCCGCGACGAGAAAATACAGTGATCCCCCGCGCTTAGGCGAACATGCGGATGCGTGCCCTCGGCAATCCGGGCCAAAGCGGCCCTCGCCTCGCCCTGGCTGCCGGTGCACAGATAAAGGACATTATCGTGCGGCAGATAATGCGCCTCGGCATCGGTGATGAAGGGCGGAACGTCCTTGAACATGCCGACCGACTTGGCCGCCGCCGACATGCGCTGCATGGACCGGCCAGCGAGGCACACCTGGCGACCACAGGCCTGGGCCGCCTTAATCACCGTATGCATCCGCGCGACATTAGAGGCGAAACAGGCCACAGCCACCCGGCCTTTGAGCCCCTTTAGCAGCTCAAACATGGCCACACGCACATCAGCCTCAGACCCCGCATGGCCATCGACAAAGACATTGGTGGAGTCGCAGACTATGGCCAGGACGCCCTCGTCCCCGAGCGCGCGCAAGGCCGCGTCATCGGTCGGGGCACCAAGGATGGGTTCAGGATCAATCTTCCAATCGCCCGTATGCAAGATCGTGCCCAGCGGCGTGCGGATCGCCAGGCCATTGGGCTCTGGGATGGAATGGGTCAGGGTGATCAGCTCGACCTGGAATGGGCCCAGATCAATGCTGCCGCCCAACGGCACTTCGGTAATGCTGGCCTCACTCAAACAGCCCGCATCACGCATTTTTTCGCGCAGCAAGAAGGCGGTGAAGGGGGTTGCATAGATCGGCGCGCGCAGACGCGGCCATAACCAGCCCATGGCACCAATATGGTCCTCATGCGCATGGGTCAGGACAATGGCGATAATGTCGTCGGCATATTCCTCGATAAAGGTCGGGTCGGGCAGAATGATCTCAACGCCCGGCGTTGTTTGATCCCCAAACGTCACCCCAACATCAACTATGATCCATTTGCGCGCATCGGGCGGGCCAAAACCATAGAGGTTGAAATTCATACCAATCTCGTTCGAGCCGCCGAGCGGCAGGAAGACGAGTTCATTGTTCGATTTTTTGCTCATGTCGCAGATAGATGTGTGTTGCGACGATAAATTTCCAACATGCCGTGGATTGTAAGATCTCCATCAAAAACATCGATTGTGTCGGTCGCGCCTTCGAACAAGGAAACGATACCGCCGGTAGCGACCACCTTCATTGGGCGGCCATAGTCTTGCTTGATTCTGGCAATCAGGCCTTCGATTAGGCCGATATAGCCCCAAAACACGCCGGCCTGCATGGCCTCGACCGTGTCCTTACCAATAATTCGCTCGGGCCGCTGGATCGCGACCCGCGGCAGCTTAGCGGCGGCCGTGTGCAGGGCCTGCATGGACAGATTAACGCCCGGCGCAATTACCCCGCCTTCAAACGCGCCGTCGGCGCCAACCACATCAAAGGTCGTCGCGGTGCCGGAATCGATAATGATCAGCGGGCCGCCATAGCGCATAAAGCCGCCAATAGCATTGACCAGGCGGTCGGCCCCGGCCTCAGACGGCTTTTCAATCCGCACCTCAATCCCCAGCTCAGCATTGTCGCCAATGACAAGGGGCTCCACCTTCAAATAGCGGCGGCTGAGATTGCGCAGGTTAAAGATCGATTGCGGCACCACGCTGGAGATTATGCAGGCCTTGAAGGCGTCCAGGGTCAGGCCCTGCAATTGCACCAATTGCATCAACCAGACCGCATATTCATCCGCCGTGCGCGAAGACTCTGTCGAGGCGCGCCACTGCGCAATCCAGTCGCGGCCATCATGGATCGCAAACAGGGTATTGGTATTGCCTTGCTCAATGGCCAGCAGCATCAGGCGTCTCCAAAAAACACGTCACCGGCGGAGATACAGCGAATATGGCCATCCGCCAAACGCAGCCTCAATGCGCCGTCGGGATCCAGCCCCTCTGCAATGCCCTCAACCGTCTCATGACCAAGCCGCGCCGTGCAGGCCTGGCCAAGACCGTGGGCCCGCGCGGTCCAGGCCCTGGCGATGGGATCAAAGCCGTCTGACATCCATTTGGTCAGCCAATGATCAAAGGTCTGGTTCAAGATTGCCATGACTTCGACTTGGCTTGGGGCCTGGTTTTCAAGAAACTCAGCCAAGGCTGCGGCCGGGCGGTCTGGCGTCAAGGGCGGCGAGGCTAGGTTGACCCCGATCCCGACCGCCAGCCATAGCCGACCATCGGGCCGCGTGCCCGACTCCACCAATATGCCGCTGATCTTTTTGCCCTCGACCAGCACATCATTGGGCCATTTGAGCCGCGCCAAAGCTTGGCCAAGATAGTGGTCGGTCAGATCCGCGACCGCGAGGGCCGCGACGAAGGAGACTTGGGCGGCCTTGGCCGGAGGCAAGGTGGTGGTCATCAATAGGGTAGCCGCAAGATTGCCGCCAGCGTCTTCCCAGACCCGGCCCCGGCGGCCACGGCCTGCGGTTTGGCGAAGGGCGGTGATCCAAAGCGGACCGACCTGACCCTCCTCAGCGCGGCTGCGGGCCTCGGCATTTGTCGAGCCGGTTTCGCTTAAGGTCAGGACCGGGACGGGGTCCTTAGGCGTAGTCAAGACGCCCTATTTCAGACCAAAGGAGACGGCGGAGGCCCGGGCCAGGGGCTCCAGCCAGGCCATGGCGGGCAGGACCAGCGGGAAACAGAACAGGGCCGAGGCATAGGCAACGCCCTTGGCCTCAACGGGCGGTGCATCGGTCTGACCCGGCGCAGGGTCAAACCACATGGTCTTGACCAGCCGCAGATAATAGAAGGCCGCAACCACACTGCCGAGCAAGAGGACGGCTGCAAGGACCCACTGGCCCGACGCAATCGCCGCCTTGAAGACAAACAACTTTGCCCAAAACCCGCTAAAGGGCGGCAGGCCCATGACCGAGAAGGACAAGGCCGTCAGGCAAAGGGCCAGGCCTGGCCGCACGCGCGCCAGCCCTGCGAAATCGGCCAAGGTTTCCATTGGCTTGCCATCGCGTGACAAGGCCCCGAGACAGGCGAAGAAGCCGGTCACATCAATCATATAAAGGACCATAAAGACCAAAATGGCCTGCATACCCTCTGCCGAGCCTGCGGATAGGCCAATCAGGGCATAGCCAATATTGGCAATCGAGGAATAGCCGAGCAGTCGCTTAATATTGCTCTGGGCAAGGCCGCCAAAGGCGCCAATCGCGACCGACAAGAAGGCGGTAATGACGATGATCTGATGCCACTCGCCAATCGCTGAGCCAAAGGCCTCAGACAGGACCCGGGCAAACAGGACCATGGCAGCCAGTTTGGGTGCTGCGGCAAAGAAGGCAACGATCGGGGTCGGCGCGCCTTCATAAACATCGGGTGTCCACATATGGAAGGGCGCGGCTGAAACCTTAAAGGCCAGGCCGCACATCAAGAAGACCAGGCCAAACAGGACGCCGGTGCCGGTCGTGCCATGTTGGATTGACTGGGCAATCACATCAAAATGGGTCGATCCGGCAAAGCCATAGATCAAGGATGCGCCATACAGAAGAAGGCCCGACGACAGGGCACCCAGGACGAAATACTTCAGGCCCGCTTCAGACGCCTTGGCATCATCACGGCGAAAAGCGGCCAGCACATAGAGGGCCAGGGACTGAAGTTCGACGCCGATATAGAGCGAAATTAGGTCGCCCGCCGAGACCATCATGCCCATGCCGATCGCGGCCAGCAGGATCAGGACCGGGAACTCAAAGCGCTTATTGTCAACCCGGCCAAGCCAGCGATCGCCGAGCAATATGGCGACTGGGCAAATCAGATAGACCGCGACCTTGGCAAACCGCGTCGCACTATTGGCCACAAAGCCGCCCGAAAACGCTGCACCATCGGGACCAATCGCGGCCAAGGCAGCTGCGGCAAACAGGGCCAGGCTTGCGCCAATCGAGACCTCGCTCATGCCCTTTTCGCCGCGGAACGCGCCGTAAACCAGTAGGATCAAGGTCGCGCCGGCCAAAAAGATTTCAGGTCGGGCCAGCAATAATGCGTCTTGGAAGTTCATGGTCATAACTCCCCTCACCCGCCAATCGCGGCTTTATAGACACCGACCAATTGATCGACAGACGCGGCAGTGAGGTTGAAAACAAGGCCCGGCCTAATGCCGAGGATCAGGGTCGAGGCAATCAGGGGCGCAAAGATCGCTATTTCTCGCAAAGACAGGTCTTGAATGCCCGCAAGCTTTGGATTGACCAGCTCGCCGAAAATGACCCGCCGATAGAGGCTAAGCGCATAGACGGCGGACAAGATCACGCCCGTCGCCGCAACCAGGGCCGTCCAGGTTGAGACGCCATAGACGCCCGTCATGGTCATAATCTCGCCGACAAAGCCCGATGTGCCAGGCAGGCCGACATTGCCCATGGTGAACAGCATAAAGATCGCCGCATACCAGGGCATGCGATTGGCTAGGCCGCCATAAAAAGCAATTTCGCGCGTATGCATACGGTCATAAACGACGCCAACGCACAGGAAGAGCGCCCCAGCGATCACGCCATGGCTGAGCATCTGGAAGATCGCGCCTTGGATCCCCACCGCATTGCCAGCGAAGATGCCCATGGTGACAAAGCCCATATGGGCGACCGACGAATAGGCGATCAGCTTCTTTATATCGGTCTGACGAAAAGCGACCAGCGAGGTATAGACAACCGCAATCACCGACAGGGCAAAGACAAGCGGCGTGAAATACTGCGAGGCCTGCGGGAACATGGGCAGGAGGAAGCGCAGGAAGCCATAGCCACCCATCTTCAACAAGATCCCGGCCAGAATGACAGACCCTGCGGTCGGGGCTTCAACGTGCGCGTCGGGCAACCAGGTATGCACCGGCCACATCGGCATCTTGACCGCGAACGACGCAAAGAAGGCGAGCCAAAGCGCGATCTGAACCTTGGGATCAAATTTGAACACCATCAGCTCGGGGATCGAGGTGGTCTTGGCGATCGAGGCCATGGCCAGTATCGCCGCCAGCATCAGGACCGAACCCAGCAAGGTATAGAGGAAGAACTTATAGGCCGCATAGACCCGGTTCTTGCCGCCCCAGATCCCGATGATCAGGAACATGGGCACCAGGCCGCCTTCGAAGAATAGGTAAAACAGCACCAGATCCAGGGCGCAGAAAACGCCAATAACCAGAGTCTCGAGCAGGAGGAAGGCGATCAGGTATTCCATTACCCGCTCGGTGATCGAGTCCCAGCTGGCCAGGATACAGATCGGCAGGAGGAAGGCCGTTAAGAGGACAAACAGGACCGAGATGCCGTCCACGCCCATGCGATAGGTCGCGCCGGAAAACCAGCTGACCGTCTCAACAAATTGAAAGCCTGGGTCCTGGGCCTTGAATTGCACCACCAGCAGGATGGACAAGGCAAAGGTCGCCAAGGTCGTAACCAGGGCAATCATCTTGGCGCTTTGAGCCGTGCGCACCGCGTCCTTGCCAGCTGAAAAGCTACGCAGGGCCAGCAGGGCCGCGACCCCAATCATGGGCGAGAATGTAATCAGGCTGAGGATGCCGCTCATGATCTCAATTCCCCTCAGCTTGCCCAGGCCCAGAGCGCATAGGACAAGAGCCCCGCAACCCCAAGCAACATGACAAAGGCATAGTGATAGACATAGCCGCTCTGGCCCTTGCTTAGGCGCTGGCCAATATTGGCCGAGACCGCCGCCAGGCCATCTGGACCCAGGCCATCAATGATCTTCTGGTCGCCGACCTTCCAGAACACGTCGCCAAGCCAGCGCGTCGCGCGGACAAAGGTGGCCTCATAGAGCACATCAAAGAACCACTTGTTATAGAAGAAGGTATAGAGCGGGCCGCGACGGCCTGCGATCCGCGCGCCCATGCCCTCATTAAGGACATAGATAAAGATCGCCATCACAAGGCCGAGTATAGAGACGCCCAAGGGTGCCCAGAGCACCCATTGCGGGGCATGATGCGCATGCTCGAGCACATGATTGGTAGGGGCATTAAAGATAGCGCCGCGCCAAAAGGCATTGCGCTCTTCGCCAACAAAACTCTCAACAAAGGCATAGCCAGCACCCACAGCACCAACTGCGAGCAAGATGACCGGCAGCAGCATTGAGATCGGGCTTTCATGCGGCTTATGATCATGAGCATGATCGTCGTGCTCGCCGTGGCCATGAGCATTGGCCGCATGGTCATGGCCATGGTCGTCATGGCCATTTTGCCATTTGGGCGTGCCATGGAAGGTCATAAAGGCCAGACGCCAGGAATAGAACGCCGTCAGGGCCGCAGCGAGCAGGCCGACCACAAAGGCAAAATAGGAAATCGGGTTTTCCTGACCCGCCGCATAGGCGGACTCGATAATCGCATCCTTGGAATAGAAGCCTGCAAAACCAAGATGCAAGCTTGGTATCCCAAAGCCGGTTATGGCCAAGGTCCCGATCACCATGACCGCATAGGTCACGGGCAGGTATTTCCACAGCCCGCCCATTTTTCGCATGTCCTGCTCATGGTGCATGCCATGAATGACTGAGCCCGCGCCTAGGAACAGCAGCGCCTTGAAGAAGGCGTGGGTGAATAGGTGGAACATGGCGGCCTGATAGGCCCCTACCCCCGCCGCAAAGAACATATAGCCCAGCTGCGAACAGGTCGAATAGGCAATGACCCGCTTGATATCGTTCTGGGCCAGACCAACCGTGGCCGCAAACAAGGCCGTGACCGCGCCAACCAGTGTGACAATCTGCTTGGTCACCGGCGCATATTCAAACATGGGCGACAGGAGGCAGACCATATAGACGCCGGCGGTCACCATGGTCGCGGCATGGATCAGGGCCGAAACCGGGGTCGGGCCTTCCATGGCGTCGGGCAGCCAGGTGTGCAGGAAGAACTGGGCCGACTTACCCATGGCCCCGATAAATAAGAGGCCGCAGGCCAGATCAATCGCGCTCCAGCTCTGGCCGATAAAGGTCCAATGGGTGCCCGCCTTGGCCGCGATCAGGGGGAAGAGCTCAGCAAACTGGATCGTGCCGAACATCCAAAACACGGTCATGATGCCCAGCGCAAAACCGAAATCCCCAACCCGGTTGACGACAAAGGCCTTGATCGCCGCAGCACTCGCGCTTGGCTTTTTGAACCAGAAGCCGATCAGGAGATAAGAGGCCAGGCCCACGCCTTCCCAGCCGAAAAACAGCTGCATGAAGTCAGCGGCCGTCACCAGCATCAGCATGGCGAAGGTGAACAAGGACAAATAGGCAAAAAAGCGTGGCCGGTCTGGGTCTTCGGCCATATAGCCCCAGCTATAGACATGCACCAAGGCCGAGACCGAGGTCACCACCACCAGCATAACAGCCGACATTGTGTCGATCCGTATCGACCAGTGGGAGACGAAGTTGCCGACCTCAATAAACGGCGCTAGCGTTAGGGTGAATTGACCAGGCCAGCTGCCCCAGATCACCTGATAAAAGGTTGTCCAGGACAGTGCGCAGGCGGCCAAGAGCAGGCCGGTTGTGACGCTTTGCGAGGCCAGATTGCCAATACGCCGACCAAACAGGCCCGCAATCAGAGCCCCAACCAGAGGCGCGAAAACAAGGGCGATGACGATAGAATTCACGATCTCAACCCTTCATCACGCTGGCATCGTCCACGGCAATATCGCCGCGGTTCCGGAAGAAGGTCACAAGGATGGCCAGGCCCACCGCCGCCTCAGCGGCCGCCACGGTCAAGACGAACATGGCAAAGATCTGACCGACCACATCATGCAGATAGGCCGAAAAGGCGACCAGATTGATATTGACGGCGAGCAGGATCAGCTCGATCGACATCAAGATGACGATGATATTCTTGCGGTTCACAAAAATGCCCAGCACGCCGATGGTGAACAAGATGGCGGCGACCGCCAGATAATGGATCAGGCCAATGGTCATTCGCTTAAGCCCTCGCCGCTCTTGATCTGGACAATCTTCATGCCGGACTTTGGTGTCCGGGCGACCTGGTCACTGATGTTTTGACGCCGTACACCTGGCCGGTGGCGCAGGGTCAGGACGATGGCCCCGATCATGGCGACCAGCAGGACCAGACCCGCAGCCTGGAAGAAATAGACATAATCGGTATAGAGCACCCGCCCGATCGCCTCAGCGTTCGGCAGGTTCGCATCGGGCGCAGCAGGCGCGGCATTGAGGCTAGCGGCCCCGCGATTAGCCACCGCCGTAGCGACCAACACCATCTCAATCGCCAGCACCCCGCCAACCACCATGCCAATCGGCAAATAGCGCGAAAAGCCCTCGCGCAGCTGGCTGAAATCAACGTCCAGCATCATGACCACAAACAAGAACAGCACGGCTACTGCGCCGACATAGACCACGACCAAAAGCATGGCCAGGAACTCGGCCCCGAGCATGACAAACAGACCTGCAGCCGAGAAAAAGGCCAGGATCAAGAACAGCACCGAATGCACGGGGTTCCGTGCGGTGATGACGAGGAATCCGGACACGAGCGTAATCGTCGCGAGCAGATAAAAGGCGATCGCCTGCAAGTCCATGCTGGGTCTAGGGCCCCTCTTCTCCCCCGGTCTTGCCCCTTGCAAGTGACGGGATGCGTCAATCTTTGCGGCATAAGCCAGCCACGATGAATCGCCTCCGCTTCTTAGCGGTAAGGCGCGTCCAGTTCCATATTCTTTGCGATCAGCCGCTCCCAGCGATCGCCATTATCGAGCAGCCGGGCCTTGTCGTAATAAAGCTCCTCGCGCGTCTCGACCGCAAATTCAGTATTGGGCCCCTCGACAATTGCATCGACCGGGCAGGCTTCCTGGCACAGGCCACAATAGATGCACTTGACCATGTCAATGTCATAGCGGGTCGTGCGGCGCGAGCCATCGGCGCGCGGCTCAGCCTCAATCGTGATGGCCTGGGCCGGACAAATCGCTTCGCACAGCTTGCAGGCGATGCAGCGTTCTTCGCCATTGGGATAGCGGCGTAGGGCATGCTCGCCACGAAAGCGCGGCGATTGCGGGCCGCGCTCGAACGGATAGAGCACGGTGGCCTTGGGCCGGACCATGTATTTCATTGCCAGGCCAAAGGCCCCGACAAAATCCATCAGGGCTGCGCCCTTAATGGCCTGGCTGACACGCGCGGAAAACGACATGAGCCCTTACCTCCCTTAGGCCTGAGGGCCAAAAACGCGCCAGGCAGCAATCAGCGCAACGGCGACTAGCGAGGTCGGCAAAAACACCTTCCAGCCCAGACGCATTAACTGATCATAGCGGTAGCGCGGCACAATGGCGCGAACCATGGCATTCATGAAAAATACAAAGATCGTCTTCAAAAACAGCCACATAAAGGCAAACAGGCTAACCGCCGTTGGTGCCCAATCCGCCGTAAACGGTGTCGGGAATGGGGCCTGCCAACCGCCAAGGAACAGGATGGCGAACAGCATCGACATGAGGAGAATGTTCGACATTTCGGCCAGATAGAACAGCAGATAAGGCGTCGAGCCGTATTCAACGGCATAACCCGCCACCAGCTCAGATTCTGCCTCAGGCAGGTCAAAGGGCGGGCGATTGGTCTCGGCTAGGCCCGAAATAAAGAAGATCACACCCATAGGGAACATGACCAAGAGGATCGGCCAATTGGCGAGGCCACCGCCAAACATGTACCAGTTCCAGAAGCCGCCGGCCTGGCTTTCGACAATCTGTTGCAGGTTCATGGTCCCGGCCAGCAGGATCACCGTAATCACGACAAAGCCGATAGAGACCTCATAGCTGACCATCTGGGCCGCAGACCGCAGCGAGCCGAGAAAGGCATATTTCGAATTGGACGCCCAGCCGCCCATAATGATGCCGTAAACACTCAGGGATGACAGGGCAAACAGATAAAGCACCCCGACATTGATATCAGACACGATCCAGCCCGGTCCAAATGGCATCACCGCCCATGAGCCCAGCGCTAAGGTCACGCTGATTAGGGGCGCGAGCAAAAACACGGCCTTGTCCGCGCCAGCCGGAATAACCAGCTCCTTGACCACAAACTTGCCAAGGTCGGCAAAGGACTGGAGCAGACCAAACGGGCCAACGACATTGGGGCCCTTGCGCATCTGCACGCCGGCAAAAATCTTGCGATCGCCATAGATTTGGAAAGCAACAGACAAGAGCAGCACGACCGTCACCAGCAAGATCTGCCCGACCGTAATCAGCGACCAGCCTAAGGGTGTTGTCCAAAAGCTCATAGCGGTAGAGGTCATCTGGTCTACTCCGCCGCGACCGGCTTGGCGCGCGAGGCCTTGAGCGAGGCGGAGCACTCCGCCATCGTCACGCTGGCCCGCGCAATCGGGTTGGTAAGGTAGAAGTCAGTTACTGGGCCAACAAAGGGGCCTTCATTGACAGGTCCGGCTTCGCCGACATTGTCCAGGTCCAGGGCTGCGCCCGGGGCCACATGATCGATCTGGCCAAAGGTTGGGTGATCGGCAAACAGCTTGGCCCGAAGCTGGTTCAAGCTGTCATAAGGCAAGGTTGCGCCCAGACGCTCCGACAAGGCCCGCAGGATAGACCAGTCTTCCTTGGCCTGGCCCTTGGGGAATACGGCGCGCGCCGCGATCTGAACCCTGCCCTCAGTATTGACGTAAATCCCTGATTTTTCGGGATAGGCAGCGCTTGGCAAGATCACATCGGCGCGGTGGGCCCCGGCATCGCCATGCGTGCCCATATAGACGACAAAGGCGCCGGTCTTGGACAGATCGATCTCATCGGCGCCCATCAGGACCAGGACATCCAGCGCGCCCTTCTTGACCATCTGGGGCGCGGTCAAACCACCCTGCCCCGGCACAAAGCCCAGGTCTAGCCCGCCGACACGGCTGGCCGCCGTATGCAGCACGTTAAAGCCGTTCCAGCCGTCCTTGACGACGCCCATGGCCTTGGCCGCCTTGGCCGCCATGGCCAGGACTGCTGCGCCGTCGTCGCGCGCCAAGAGCTCTGCGCCGAGGATCATCATCGGCTTGGACGGCGTGATCTTTGCGTGCGTGGTCAATTCAGCCAGGGTCTGGGTGCCAGCGCCCATATGGTGGTAGCTATAGGTCAGGTCGAACTTGCCGCCGATCACACCGATCTTGCAGTCGCTCTGCACGGCACGGCGACGGATGCGGGCATTGAGCACCGGCGCGGCATGGCGTGGATTGCAGCCCACCATCATGATGGCGTCGGCCTCGTCAACCCCAGCAATGGTAGAGTTAAACAGATAGGACGCGCGGCCATATTTCGGATGCGCCGCCGATCCGTCCTGACGGCAATCCAGATTGGTCACGCCCAGGCCGCCAAACAGGTCCAAAGCCGCCTTCATGGATTCGGAGTCTTGCAGGTCGCCAGCAATCACGCCGATCTTTTCAGGCTTGGTCGCCTTGATCTTGGCAACAACCGCGTCAAAGGCTTCGGCCCAGGTCGCGGGCTTTAGTTTGCCATCGACCCGCACATAGGGCTGGTCCAGCCGCTGGCGCATCAGGCCGTCGCAGGCATAGCGCGTCTTGTCCGAGATCCATTCCTCATTGATCTCTTCATTGATCCGCGGCAGCACGCGCATGACTCCGCTGCCACGCGCATCAATGCGGATCGCGCTGCCGAGCGCATCCATTACATCAATGGATTCGGTCTTTTTCAGCTCCCAAGGGCGCGCATTAAAGGCATAAGGCTTGGAGGTCAGGGCCCCAACCGGGCAAAGATCGATCACATTGCCCGAGAGTTCGCTATTCACCGCGCCTTCGAGATAGGTGGTGATTTCCGCATTCTCACCGCGCCCCGTCATGCCGATATCAGGCACGCCCGCCACCTCGGTGACAAAGCGCACGCAGCGGGTGCACTGGATGCAGCGGGTCATGACCGTCTTGATCAGGGGACCCATGAATTTTTCTTCGACCGCGCGCTTATTGTCGTCAAAGCGGGTTTCGTCACGACCATAGCCCATGGCCTGATCTTGCAAATCGCATTCGCCGCCCTGGTCGCAGATCGGGCAATCGAGCGGATGATTGATCAGCAAGAATTCCATCACGCCTTCGCGGGCCTTTTTGACCATGGGCGTATTGGTAAAGATTTCCTGGTTTTCGGCCGCTGGCAGGGCGCAGGAGGCCTGGGGCTTTGGCGGTCCAGGCTTCACCTCGACCAGGCACATGCGGCAATTGCCGGCAATCGACAGGCGCTCGTGATAGCAAAAACGCGGAATCTCTTCCCCCGCCAGCTCTGCGACCTGCAGGACCGTCATGCCGGGTTCAAACTCAACCTCGACGCCATTGACCTTAGCTTTAGCCATTACTCGCGAACGCCTCCATAGGGGCTGCCGACCAGTTCAAGTCGACGGTCTATCCGGTCCAGCCGCTCATCCATCCGATCAAGGCGTCGATGGATAATGCTCTGGCTCTCTTCAACATTCGTCAGCCGGACCCGCATTTCATGGATGTGTTCACCCATGCGTTGCAATTGCGCGTCGAAGCGGCGCATGTATTGCAGAAGAATGCTGTCTGGCTGTTCAGACACTGGCCCTACTCCGCCGCCGCCAGACGCGCGCCTTGGACATGCGGGCGGCCAGCGCGATATCGGGTAATGCGATCCTCAACCTCAGGGCGGAAATGGCGGAACAGGCCCTGGATCGGCCAGGCCGCCGCATCGCCCAGTGCGCAGATAGTGTGACCCTCAACCTGGCTGGCAACATCGAGCAGAAGGTCGATTTCCTTCATCTCCGCCTCGCCCGTGGCCATGCGTTCCATCACCCGCCACATCCAGCCCGTGCCCTCACGGCAAGGCGTGCACTGGCCGCAGCTTTCGTGCTTGTAGAAATAGGACAGGCGCGCAATCGCCTTAACCAGGTCAGTCGACTTGTCCATCACGATGACGGCGGCCGTACCCAGGCCCGAGCGCAGCTCGCGCAGGCTGTCAAAATCCATCAATGCGGTTTCGCACTGCTCGGCAGGGATCATGGCCACAGACGATCCGCCAGGAATAATGGCTTTCAGATTGCCCCAGCCGCCGCGCACACCGCCGCAATGGTCTTCCAACAGCTGGCGCAGCGGGATCGACATGGATTCTTCGATATTGCAGGGCCGCTCAACGTGGCCAGACACGCACATCAGCTTGGTGCCAGTATTATTGGGACGGCCAAAGCCCGCAAACCAGTCCGCCCCACGTCGCAGGATGGTACCGACCACGGCGATTGACTCAACATTATTCACGGTCGTCGGACAGCCATAAAGGCCAGCACCGGCCGGGAAAGGCGGCTTTAGGCGCGGCTGGCCCTTCTTGCCTTCCAGGCTTTCCAACAGGGCGGTTTCTTCGCCGCAAATATACGCACCGCCGCCGTGATGGACATAGAGATCAAAGTCCCAGCCATGGACATTGTTCTTACCAATCAGCTTGGCCTCATAGGCCTGTTTGATCGCCGCCTCGAGCACTTCGCGCTCACGCACATATTCTCCGCGAATATAGATGTAGCAGGCATGGGCCTGCATGGCGAAGCTGGCAATCAGGCAGCCCTCGATCAGCAGATGCGGATCATGGCGCATGATCTCGCGGTCCTTGCAGGTGCCCGGCTCGGACTCATCAGCATTGACGACCAGATAGTGCGGGCGATCCTTGACCTCTTTGGGCATGAAGGACCATTTCAGGCCGGTGCCAAAGCCCGCGCCGCCACGGCCACGCAGGCCGGAATTCTTGATCTGGTCAATGACCCAGTCGCGTCCCTGCGCCAGCATATCCGGCGTCGCATTCCACGCGCCGCGCTGCTTGGCCCCTGCCAGTCCCCAGTCCTGGAAACCGTAGAGATTGGTAAAGATGCGATCCTTGTCTTCCAAGACGCCGACCATAATCTCAGCTCCCCACTTTCGAACCGGCCAAAAGGCCTAGGTCCGCTGGCGCGACTCAAACCCTGCGCCATCATAATCCAACCGAGAACCGAAGCCCCCGAAACG
This sequence comes from Caulobacteraceae bacterium, assembly GCA_044376615.1. Taxonomy (GTDB): domain Bacteria; phylum Pseudomonadota; class Alphaproteobacteria; order Caulobacterales; family Caulobacteraceae; genus CAISGS01. Next base: position 3,986 of record JBILKO010000011.1, on the reverse strand, counting down.
TATTCCTGACCCGACCGGTCAGGCCTTAGACGTCGCCCTTGCCCAGGCGGCGATAAACCAGATCTGGGCACCAAACCCAGCGATCAGGGCGACGGCAAACACCGCCAAACTGACCTTGCCCAGCCCCATGACAAACCCGGCAAAGGCCGCAATCGCCACAGCCACACAGATCCCCTCGGCCACCAGCATGCGCACAAAAAGGCCTTTAAGGGCCTTTGGATCGACTGGCATGGGCGTGACCTGCTCCATCAGGCAGGCTCAGCCTGGGGCAGGTTTGGCAATTTTATCTTTTTGGCCTTGGAGCCGTCATAAAGCGCCGGATCGGTCAGGCTGGTTACCCCGCCCGCAGGCTCTGACGAATGCCGCCCGGCATAGGACCCCGCCTTTGGTGCTTTTCCAGCACGGTAGTCATCAATGATCTGGCCCAGGCTTTCCGGCGTCAGATCTTCGTAGAAATAATCATTGATCTGGGCCATCGGCGCATTGGCGCAGGCACCCAGGCATTCAACCTCTTGCCAGGTAAAGGCACCGTCGCTTGAGATCTTATCCTTGGCCCCGATCTTGTCCTTACAGACCCTCATCAGGTCATTGGCCCCGCGCAGCATGCAGGGCGTGGTGCCGCAGACCTGGATCAGGGCGACTTTACCGACCGGCTCCAGCTGGATCATGGTATAGAAGGTTGCGACCTCCAGCACGCGGATCACGGGCATATCCAGCATTTCGGCCACGGCGCGGATGGCGGGCTCGCAGACCCAGCCTTCTTGCTTTTGCACCAGCCACAAGATGGGCAGCACCGCCGATTGCTTGCGTGCTTCCGGATACTTGGTCAGCCACCACTGGGCGGTCTTCAAGATCTCCTTGGAGAAGGCAAAGCTTGCAGGTTGGTCCTTGGCCAGACGACGAACTGACATGCCTCACGCCTTTACAAAATCAACGCGAGCGATCTTGTCGCCAGCGATTGTATAAATAGCCGCAACTTCAAAGGCTTGTGCCTCTGGATTGCGCAAAACCCGCTCATGATCAATGACCGTATTGCCAATGACGATGCGTGACAAAAGCTCAGCCCTGTTTTGTGGAAACTGGGCGAACAGGCCTACATGCCGGTCGCGATAGGCCTCAATGCCATGAAGGTTTGGGACCGCATTCAGGTCAGACACAACGACGCCGTCGGCATAGAAGCTGCACAGGCCATCAACATCCTGGGCATTATAGGCGTCAAGCTGGCCTTGAACCAAGGCGGTGGGGCTCATCGATCGATTTCCCCAAACACGATATCTAGGGAACCCAATATGGCGCTGACATCGGCCAGCATGTGGCCGCGATTCATCCAGTCCATGGCTTGCAGATGGTGGAAACCTGGAGCGCGCAGCTTGCAGCGATAGGGCTTGTTGGTGCCATCAGCGACCAGATAGACGCTAAACTCGCCCTTGGGGGCCTCAACACTGGCATAGACCTCACCCGCCGGGACGTGGAAGCCTTCGGTATAGAGCTTGAAGTGATGGATCAGGGCCTCCATCGAGCGCTTCATCTCGGCGCGGCGTGGAGGCACGACCTTATTATTCTCGGTCATGACCGGACCAGGCGTGGTGGCCAGCTTGGCGCAGCATTGGCGCATAATCCGCACCGACTGACGCATTTCTTCCATGCGGCACAGATAGCGGTCATAGCAGTCGCCATTCTTGCCGAGCGGGATATCAAATTCCAGCTCGTCATAGCATTCATAGGGCTGGTTACGGCGCAGGTCCCAGGCAATGCCCGACCCCCGTACCATGACGCCGGAAAAGCCCCAGGCCAGGGCCTCATCGCGCGTCACCACGCCAATATCGACATTGCGCTGCTTAAAGATCCGGTTGCCCGTGATCAGGTCGTCCATGTCGCGCATATAGTTCGGGAAATCGACACACCAGGCATCAATATCGGCAATCAGCGCCTCGGTCAGGTCCTGATGCACGCCGCCTGGACGGAAATAATTGGCATGCAGGCGCGCGCCGCAAGCGCGCTCATAAAACACCATCAGCTTTTCGCGCTGTTCAAAACCCCAGAGCGGCGGGGTGAGCGCGCCGACATCCAAAGCCTGGGTGGTGACATTCAAAAGGTGCGACAAGATCCGGCCAATTTCGCAATAGAGCACCCGGATCAGCTGGGCACGCTTTGGCACCTCAAGCCCGAGCATCTTTTCGATCGCCAGGACAAAGGCATGTTCCTGGTTCATCGGCGCGACATAGTCTAGCCGATCGAAATAGGGCGTGTTCTGAAGATAGGTCCGCGCCTCCATCAGCTTTTCAGTGCCGCGGTGCAAGAGGCCAATATGTGGATCGACCCGCTCGACCACTTCGCCGTCGAGCTCGAGCACCAGGCGCAAGACCCCATGCGCGGCCGGATGTTGCGGGCCAAAATTGATATTGAATTTGCGAACCTTGGTCTCTGCGACGGCCGGCACTTGGGTCAGGTCATCCGCCATGGCTACTCCCCCTTCGCCTTTTCGTCGCCAGGCAGGGCATATTGCGCGCCCTCCCACGGACTGAGGAAATCAAAGGCCCGAAACTCGGTGATCTTGACTGGCTCATAGACCACCCGCTTGAGCGAGTCGTCATAGCGAACCTCGACATAGCCCGACATTGGGAAGTCCTTGCGCAGAGGGTGCCCATGGAATCCATAATCGGTCAGGATGCGGCGCAGGTCCGGATGGCCAGAGAAGAAAATGCCATACATGTCAAAGGCTTCGCGCTCACACCAATCGGCATTGGGATAGACGCTGGCGACTGACGGCACAGCCGTGTCTTCATCGGTCTGAACCTTGACCCGGATGCGGACATTCTTGGTCAGGGACAGAAGATGATAGACCACATCAAAGCGCAAAGGCCGCTGCGGATAATCGACGCCGCAAAGCTCAATCAGTTGCTGAAACTGAAAGTCCTTGTCGTCGCGCAACAGGGTCAGGACCGAAACGATCTTGTCGGCGCGGGCCTCAATATTCAGCTCGCCAAACGCCATGGAGGCGGCCGTCACCGCGCCCTTGGCCTTGGCCAGGATCTTATCCCCTAGGTCTTGGGTCAGCACGCTCATCGCTCAATCGACCCCGTTCGGCGGATTTTCTTTTGGAGTTGCAAGACCCCATAGACCAAGGCCTCTGCCGTCGGTGGGCATCCCGGAACATAGATGTCGACCGGGACAATGCGGTCACAGCCCCGCACGACCGAATAGCTGTAATAATAATAACCGCCGCCATTGGCGCAGGACCCCATCGAGATCACATAGCGCGGCTCTGGCATCTGGTCATAAACCTTGCGCAGGGCCGGGGCCATCTTGTTGGTCAAGGTCCCCGCCACGATCATGACATCCGACTGACGCGGGCTGGCGCGCGGCGCAAAACCATAGCGCTCAAGGTCATATCGCGGCATCGAGGCCTGCATCATCTCCACGGCGCAGCAGGCCAGACCAAAGGTCATCCACATCAAGGAACCCGTCCGGGCCCAGGTGATCAGGTCATCGGCTGCGGCCGTGATAAAACCCTTATCGGCCAGCTGATCAGACACACCGTCAAAAAACGGGTCATGAAGCTTTGGATTATAGCCCTCAACCGACGAGGTCGCGCCCACTAAGGCAGGGGTCATCAGACCCGAAGGGCCAGGCAAGGTCACTCCCATTCCAGGGCTCCCTTTTTCCATTCATAAATGAACCCGACAAGTAGGACGCCGAGGAAGGTCATCATAGACCAAAAGGCAAAAGGCTGAACCTCATGCGGCAACTTCATCAAGGTCGTCGCCCAAGGAAACAGAAACGCAAGTTCTAGGTCGAAGAGAATGAACAAGATCGAGACCAGATAGAAGCGCACATCAAATTTCATGCGCGCATCATCAAACGCATTAAAGCCGCACTCATAGGCCGATAGTTTTTCCGGGTCCGGCGCTTTGGGGGCTAAAATGGCTGCGGCCAGAATAAAGGCTATGCCCAGAACCGCTGCAATCCCCAGAAAGATCACAATT
>JBILKO010000010.1:0-43564 GCA_044376615.1 Caulobacteraceae bacterium | reverse complement strand
CTATGACAGCTTTGTGGATTATCCCACGCCAAAGAACCTCAATTACTGGTGGACCTTTGGCGGGATCTTGTCCCTCTGCCTAGCGGTGCAAATCGTCACCGGCATCATACTGGCCATGCATTATGTTCCGCATGTGGACTATGCCTTTAACAGCGTCGAGCACATCATGCGCGACGTGAACCATGGCTGGATGATCCGCTATGTCCACGCCAATGGGGCCTCTATGTTCCTGTTTGCGGTCTATATGCACATGTTCCGCGGCCTCTATTACGGGTCATACAAGGCCCCGCGTGAAGTCTTGTGGATCCTGGGCTGCGTCATCTATCTCTTGATGATGGCCACCGCCTTTATGGGCTATGTCCTGCCCTGGGGTCAGATGTCCTTCCACGGTGCAGTGGTGATTACCAACCTGCTGGGCGCGTTCCCGGTCATTGGTGACAGCATCACGACATGGCTGTGGGGCGGTTTTGCGGTGGATAATCCGACCCTGAACCGGTTCTTCTCGCTGCACTTCTTGATGCCCTTCATGATTGCCGGCGTGGTTATCCTGCACGTCTGGGCCCTGCATGTGGCCGGACAGAACAACCCAACGGGTATCGAGCCCAAGTCCAAGGAAGACACGGTCGCCTTCACGCCCTATGCGACGGTGAAGGACGGCTTTGCCATGGTCCTGTTCATGATCCTGTTCTCGGTCTTTGTGTTCTTTATGCCAAACGCCCTGGGTCACGCGGATAATTACATCCCCGCCAATCCCCTGGTGACCCCGACCCATATCGTGCCGGAATGGTACTTCCTGCCCTTCTACGCCATCCTGCGCGCAGTGCCGGATAAGCTGGGCGGTGCACTCTTGATGTTCGCCGCCATCGGCGTCCTGTTCATCCTGCCCTGGCTGGATACGTCCAAGGTGCGCTCCTTGCGTTATCGACCTACAGCACGGGTGTTTTTCGGCCTTTTCGTCCTGACCTGCCTGATCCTAGGCTGGTGCGGTGGTGAGCTGCCGGACAATATGGTGTTCCAGGTTGGCGCGACCGCTAGCGGCGATCCTATCGGCCTAAACTTTGTTTGGTTGTCGCGGATCGCGACCTTCTATTATTTCGCCTATTTCCTGATCGTCATGCCGGTCCTGGGCCTGGTTGAAAAACCCTTGCCAGAGCCGGATTCGATTGCGGCATCGATTTTGAACGGCGCTACGGCGTCTGAGAAGAAGGGTTGAGCCTGATGCTGCGCAAACTCATCGCCATCGCAGCGGTCGCCGGGCTCTTTGCCGCCACCGCGCCAAGCTATGCCAAGACCACGGAAGAAGAGCCTAAAGAACTGGCGCTCAGCACCGACGGTCCGTTCGGTACCTTTGACAAGGCCCAGATCCAACGCGGCTATAAGGTTTACCGCGAGGTCTGTGCGGCCTGTCACGGCATGGACCAGATGCGCTTCCGCAATCTGGGTCAGCCGGACGGCCCCTTTTATGACAAGAAGTACAAGAACCCAAATGACAATCCCTTCGTGAAAGCGATTGCCAAAGACTACAACATCAATGACATCGACACCGAAACCGGTGATGTGATGCAGCGTCCGGGCACGCCTGCCGACGCCTTCCCAAACCCCTATCCGAACGAGTATGCGGCAAGGGCTGGTAATGGCGGTGCCTTGCCACCTGATCTTTCAGTCATCACAAAGGCCCGAGAGGGTGGTCCGCGTTACATCTATTCGATCCTGGTTGGTTATCATAACCCCCCGGCCGGCCTGACCGTGCCAGCGGGCAAGTATTACAACCCCTATATGCCGGGCGACTTGTCGGGCTTTTGGAGCGGCGACAAGAAGAAGGTGCCGGTAGGCGGCCTGATCGCCATGCCACCGCCACTGGTCGCCGGCCAGGTCAGCTTTGATGACGGCACCAAATCGACGGTTGAGCAACAGTCTAAGGATGTTGTGGCCTTCCTTGACTGGGCCGCTGAACCCAAAGCCCAAGAGCGTAAGCGAACTGGTTTTGCCGTGCTGATCTATCTGGCCATCTTTGCGGGCCTGCTCTATGCGAGCTATCGCCGGGTCTGGAAAGACATCAAGCACTAGGCCATAGGCTTAGGGATTGGCGAAGACTTCAAGGCCTCGTTCCTCACCGAACGGGGCCTTTTATTTGGGGGGAATTGGACGTGAGCGATTGGGTATTAGGCATAGTCGGCGGCTCGGGTCTTTATGAGATCGAGGGCCTAAAGAACCGCCGCTGGGTCAAGGTCGATACGCCTTGGGGCGACCCTTCCGACGAATTGCTTATGGGCGAGATAGGCGCGGTCAAGCTGGTCTTTTTGCCGCGCCATGGCCGGGGGCACCGTATCCCGCCGTCCAACCTGAACTTCCGAGCCAATATTGATGCGCTTAAGCGGGTCGGCTGCACCGATGTCTTGTCCCTGTCCGCCGTGGGTTCGCTGCGCGAGGCCCTAAATCCCGGCACCTTTGTCGTCGCAGACCAGTTCATTGACAGAACCTTCGCCCGGACTAAGAGCTTTTTTGGCACGGGCTTGGTCGCGCACGTGTCCATGGCCCATCCAACCTGTCCGCGCCTGTCCAGTCTCGCCGCCGTCGCCGCTAGGGCCGCTGGCGCACGAGTGATTGAGGGCGGGGTATACCTCGCTATGGAGGGCCCGCAATTCTCGACCAAGGCTGAAAGCGAACTTTACCGGTCCTGGGGCTGCGACATCATTGGCATGACCAACATGCCCGAGGCCAAGCTGGCCCGCGAGGCTGAGCTGCCTTACGCTTCTGTGGGCATGATCACCGATTATGATGGCTGGCATGAGGAGTTTGCGCCGGTGGAGGTGGCCAATATTTTGGCGGTTCTTGCGGACAACTCATCCAAGGCTCGCAACGCGGTTCAGCACCTGGCAGCTAGCCTAACTGGGCCACGCGCGCCCTCGCCAATTGATACCTGTCTAGACGGGGCCATTATTACTGCGCCGGACGCCAGGGATCCGGCCCTGATCGCCAAGCTTGACGCTGTCGCTGGCCGCGTCTTACGCGGCTAGCGTTTCAAGCCGGGCGGGTCAGAGGCTATGACGGCCCGACGGCCTAGCATTACATTTCGCCTTTACGCGCCTGCCTTTGGAAAAGCTGCCGGGTCCTTAGCATGGCCAGGTTTGCGCTATCGGCATGAAAGCCATTGGGCGCAACAAAGGCGTGACCGGCGTCATAGAGCCAGATAGGAAGGTCTGGATGGGCGGCGGCGATCGCGTCCCGTTCGGCTTCCGGGATCAGCTCATCTTGGCGGCCAAGGTGCAGCTGGATCGGGCACTGCGGGACCTGGTCCACATAATAGATAATCTGGCCGCCGTAGAAACTCGATACGGCAGCAATGCCGGTGCATTGGCAGGCCGCGATCCAGGCCGCCGTTCCGCCAAAGCAAAAGCCCATGACAAACACAGGGCCCTCAAGCGTATCGATCGCCGCCTGGATATCGGCCGCACACTCCCCGCCCCAACCGGTCGCGGCGGCATAGCTGGACCTTTGGTCTAGCTTGGCTGGGTCAAGGTCCTTCTCAGCAAACCCGGCCTCAAACCGGCCCAGAAGCGAGGGACACAGGACCTCATAGCCCTCAGAAGCGAACTGGTCGGCCAGGCCGCGAATATGCGGGGTCACGCCCCAGACCGCATGCAAAATCACCAGACCGCCGCGCCGCGCCTCTTGCGGGGCCGCGTGATAGGCGTCCAGGGCAAAGCCGTCGGCCTTACTGATCAGGCTGACCTTTTCGCCCATGGTGGTTAGCCTGCGCCATTGGCCGCAAACAGGGCCAGGCTGCGTTCCCGGGCCAGCTTGGCGTCATCAAGATCGCTGTCAGGCCGGCCATCATTGTTAAAGCCGTGGCCGGAGTTTTCGTAAATATAGACCGGCACATGCGGCTGGGCGGCAGTGATTGCAGCCTTGGCCTCATCCGCCGGAATATGGCCGTCCTTGCGGCCAAAATGACAAATGATCGGGCATTTGGGGGTTAGCGCCGCATTGGCCGCCACCTGACCGCCATAATAGCTTGAGGCTGCCGCAATCCCATCAATCCGTCCCGCCGCCTGCCAGGTCATGGCGCCGCCATAGCAATAGCCTACCATAAACACCGGCCCGCGCACTTTTAGAAACTCAACACAGGCGGTCAGGTCGCCCATGGCATTGTCCAGACCATTGGCCGTAGCGTGCTTAAAGCCCGCCTGAAGCCCCTCCGGATCATGCTCAGCGGTAAAGCCGCGCTCTTGCCGGTCAAACATAGACGGGGCAATGGCCTCAAAGCCCAGCTTGCTCCAGCGCTCAACATCGGCCTGGACATATTGGTCGATGCCGAAGATTTCCTGGATGATGACAATGGCGCCTTTGCGCGGGCCGACGGCATCAGCATGCAGGGCGCTGAATTCAAACCCGTCATGGGTGCTGGACAGGGTGATGGTCTGGCTCATGAGTTGGCCTCAACGGGGGGGGTGGGTCTAGTTAAGAGGAAAACATTAGCGCCGTCGAGGTCCCGCGAACCCTATCCCCCACATCCTCCTTCCCCGCGCAGGCGGGGACCCAGACCTGTCTCGTGCGATCAGACGGTTGGCCCATATCTGGATCCCCGCCTTTGCGGGGAAGGCGGGCAACTGCGAGGCGTGCTTAGCTCGTAAACCTGAAATGCAGGACATCGCCGTCCTGGACCACATAGTCCTTGCCTTCGAGCCGCATGCGCCCGGCCTCTTTGGCCCCTTGTTCGCCTTTCAGCCGGACATAGTCATCATAGGCAATGGTCTCGGCCCGAATAAAGCCCTTCTCAAAGTCGGTATGGATGACGCCGGCGGCCTGGGGCGCTGTATCGCCGACATGGATGGTCCAGGCGCGGGCCTCCTTGGGCCCCACGGTGAAATAGGTCTGGAGGCCAAGCAGGCTATAGGCTTCACGGATTAGGCGGTTGAGGCCAGGCTCTGCCAGGCCAAGGGTCTCTAAAAATTCAGCCCGCTCACTGGGGTCGAGCAGCGCGATCTCGCTTTCAATCTTGGCCGAGATGACAACCGACTTGGCATTGTCCTTTGCGGCGCGTTCGGCGACGGCGGTGGACAGGGCATTGCCGCTATCGGCGCTGCCTTCATCGACATTGCAGACGTAAAGCGCGGGCAGGGCGGTTAGGAGCAGCAACATGTGCCAGCCCTTCTGGTCTTCCTTATCGATCTTGGCCGCGCGGGCGGGCTTGCCGGCATTGAGCTGATCGAGCGCGATCTTGGCTAGGCGCAGGGTAGCAATACTGTCCTTGTCCCCGCCTTTGGCGCGCTTTTCCAAGCCGACAACGCGCTTTTCTAGGCTTTCCAGATCGGCCAGCATCAATTCGGTTTCGATGATTTCCAGGTCGGACAGGGGATCGATCCGGCCCTCCACATGGGTAATGTCATCATCGACAAAACAGCGTGACACAAAGGCGACGGCATCACAGTCGCGAATATTGGCCAGGAACTGATTGCCTAGGCCCTCGCCCTTGGACGCGCCGCGCACCAGGCCCGCGACATCGACAAAATTGATCCTGGCCGGGATGATCTCTTCTGAGCCTGCAATTGCGACCAGGGCGTCTAGCCTTGGTTCGGGCACCGCGACATCGCCCGTATTGGGCTCAATCGTGCAGAAGGGATAATTGGCTGCCTGGGCCTGGGCGGTTTGGGTCAGGGCATTAAACAGGGTGGACTTGCCCACATTGGGCAGGCCAACGATTGCGACTTTGAGCGCCATCGGGTCCTCGGGTCAGGAAGCAAAAACAAGGTGCCACAAGCTGCGGCGGGTCGGGGGCTGTTATGGCCGACCAAGGCCGCGAGTGCAAATGGTGGAATGGGTTAGGGGCAGCTTAGTCCCCCAACCCAGCCTTGCGCGGGTCAGCCTTAGGCGACGGGGCAAGGCGCATGACCTCGGTCTGGTATTTCTCGTCCTCGGTGGCGGCCAACAGGGGGGCGGCATCGGCCAGGGCGCGGCACAGGGTCTCGATCCAGCCGCCATCGGCCTTGTTGAAGTCGCTCAAGACCCAGCCATGCACTAGGTCCTTATCCCCTGGATGGCCAATGCCCATGCGGGCGCGGCGGAAATTGGGGCCGATATGGGTCATGATGGAGCGGATACCATTATGCCCCGCTGCACCACCGCCCGTCTTCATGCGAAACCGGCCAGGGGCAAGATCGAGCTCATCGTGAAAGGCCACGACCTGATCGGGCGCGGTCTTATAGAACTTGGCCGCCTCGGCAACGGCGCGGCCGCTTTCATTCATATAGGTCTGCGGCTTCATGAGAAGGCACCGCACCTCGCCAGCGGGCGTGTCGATATTGCCTTCGCAGATCTGGGCCTGAAACTTGGTCCGCCAAGGGCCAAACCTCCACCGGCTGGCCAATTCGTCCATGGCAAAAAAGCCAATATTGTGCCGATTGCGCTCATACTTGCCCCCGGGATTGCCCAGGCCCGCCAAGATCAACATGCCATGCCCTTCCAAGGGATTGCCCACTGGTGGGCTAAGACAAAAAAGGCGGAAACGCCAAATAGCGGTCCCGCCTTTTTATTTCAATTCTAAAAGGTTCGTCCTATTGGACGGGCCGCCCCTATGCCTCAGCGGCGTCGGCATCCTTGGTTGCGCCGGTCGCCGTGATCGAGGCGATCACGAAATTGCCGCGCAGGGCAGGCTTGGAGCCCTTAGGCAAGGTCACGTCATTAATATGAACCTGACCACCAACTTCCAGACCCGACAGGTCAACAACGACCTCTTCCGGAATTTCATCGGCTGGAACCAGGAGTTCGATCTCATGATAAGCGATATTCAAAGCGCCGCCACGCTTCATGCCGGGCGAGGCGTCCTGATGCGCGAAATGCACAGGCACATTGATCTTGATCAGCTGGTGGGCATCGACCCGGTAAAGGTCAAAATGCACGGGCTGGTCGGTCACAGGGTGGAACTGGATGTCCTTGGCAATGACCATCTGGGTCTTGCCTTCGTGCGACAAGGTCACCCGGTGACCCATCAGCTTGCCGCTGAGCAGGGCCTTGCGGAATTCATTGCTCTTCACCGAGATGGCGACAGGCGGCAGGCTGCCACCATACAGTATGCCAGGAACTTCGCCTGCGCGGCGCGATTCACGGGCTCCGCCAGTGCCGGTGCGGCCGCGGACATCTACATTCAATACAATCTCGGCCATGGCCATGCTCTCAAAACGAAACCGCCGCGCAAGGTCGCGCGGCGTAGGTCGGACGAATAAGGAGGCGGTAGATACACGCTTCTTTTAGGCCATGCAACGGCTGTGACCGATAGAACATGCCGATAATGCTAGTTTCCTTGCCCTTAAGCACGGTTAGCGACCACGTTTGCGGGCATCGGTGCGCTTGGCGCGGGCGGTCTTTGTGGCCGCTAAGGTGGGTATGGCCATCGCCGCAGCTCGGCTTGCGGCGGCTAGGCGGGCATTTTCCGCCAAAAGTGCGGGGTCGATTGGCGCGCCAGCCGCCTCGATCAGGCATTGGCCCGTGTCCTTTACCGCGTGCTGGCCCATGCAAAACACATCCTCGTAATGCGGGCCCGCGACGGCCAGGCACTGATAGAGGTTGAGCTTGGCCATGGTTAGGCAGCGATGGGTGGACCCATCCTGCATCAAGCTGAGCGCTTGATCATCATGATCATTGCGCACTTCGCCCAGCACCGCCAAGGCGGCGACCGCCAAGGCGCGGGTAACAAGGGCCGTATTGGCCTGGCCTGGTCGCTCTGGTGCTTCTTGCGGGCCAAGACGCTCGCGAGAAGGCCCGCTAGAGACCCTTTGCATAAGGTCGGTGGTCTGACGGTCTGGTGCCAGGCCTTGCTCGCCCAAGGCCTTGACCTCGGCTAGGCGCTGGGGACGGCCATTGACCATGGTTTTAGACCAGGCTTGATGCTGAATACTGTATGCCGACTGCTTGATCACCAACCCTTTGGAAAACAGGGCCTGACCGTGGCCATCAATCGCCCCGACCACCTGATCTGCTGCGTGGCGCGTACCAGCGAGCGCATTGATGGACGCGGGATTGGCGTTTAGGAGCTCGGCGAAGGCCAGCCGCCGGCCTGGATCGCGTGCATAGGCGCTGATCGCTGTGATAAAGGCTGGGTCTTGCAAGGCGACAACCGCGCCATAGGCAATCGCACCGGCCTCGAAATCGCTAACCTTATAGGCAGAAGCCTGACGCAGTTCACTCGCCACCTCGTCGGCGTTTTGGAAGGTGCTGGACAGGCTACGGGCGCGGTCCGTATGCGAGGCATAGCTAGCCGCAAGATCGACAATCCGGTCCGATAATCCGATCCTTGGCGCAATCGCCAGCGGCGGGGCTGGCGTCGGAGATGCGGGCGGCGAGGCAGGAGAGGCACAAGCGGTCAGGAGGGTCAGGCATAGGCCAGCCCAAACCAAGGCCATAAGGCTATGCCCGTCTGTATTGCCGTGCTGGCTCATGCGGGCGTCCTTTTCCAATATATTGACTATAAAGGAAAATTTATGGCTTGTCTGTGGCGGCGGCGCTTAAATCAGCCAAGCGGCGATTGGATCTTCCCGCGTTGGTCCCTAGTCGAACAGCTTGGAGACGGATTCTTCGTTGGCGATCCGGCGAATGGCCTCACCGATCAAGGGGGCTGTGCCAACAACTCGGACCTTGGAGGTCTTGCTGACTGGCTCTGAGGCCTCGATGGAGTCGGTAATAACCAGCTCGCGCATGACGGACTTATTGACCCGGTCAATTGCTGCGCCAGACAAGACGCCATGGGTCACATAGGCCGAAACCTCGGTCGCGCCATTCTCGACCAGGGCGGCGGCGGCATTGCAGAGCGTGCCGGCGGAATCGACGATATCGTCAAATAGGATGCAGCGCCGGCCAGCCACATCACCGATAATATTCATGACCTCGCTCTCACCCGGTCCCGAGCGGCGCTTATCGACAATCGCCAGATCCGCATTCAGCCGCTTGGCCAAGGACCTGGCCCGCACCACGCCGCCAACATCGGGCGAGACGATCATCAGCTGCTCGGCATCTTTATAATGGGCCTGGACGTCCAGGGCCAGAACGGGGATGGCGACGAGATTGTCGGTCGGAATATCGAAAAAGCCCTGAATCTGCCCGGCATGCAGGTCCATTGTTAGGACCCGGTGGGCACCGGCGCGGGTTATGATATTGGCGACCAGCTTGGCCGAAATCGGCGTGCGGCCGCCGGTCTTTCGGTCCTGACGGGCATAGCCAAAATAGGGCATGACCGCCGTGATCCGCCGGGCTGAGGCGCGCGACAGGGCGTCGATACAGATCAATAGCTCCATCAGATTGTCATTGGCCGGATAGCTGGTCGACTGGATGACAAAAACGTCCTCGCCGCGGACATTTTCATCAATGGTCACAAAGACCTCATTATCGGCAAAGCGGCGCACCTGGGCGCGGGTCAGGGGGATGTCGAGATATTCGGCAATGGCCGTGGCCAGTGTGCGATTGGAGTTGCCTGCGAGCAGCTTCATCGATCCGTTTTCCCCTGGCTGTGATGCTGCGGCTTGTATCAGTCGTCCCCGAAGGGGCAAGCCAAATATGACAGTTTCACGTCTTTCTGGCCTAGGTTTATGACATCCACAACCGTGGATTAGTTGGCTTCCAACATAATGGCCGACAAGAGCCGCCCATAGTCGCCGTCGCCCTGGTGCACCGCCCGCCGGTTCGAATAGAAACGGTCAGGCTCAGTCAAGGTATCCCGGCCGATCCATTGCGGTGCGATCACGCCTGCCAGTTGCAACTGCTCAATCACAAAGCCGGGTAGATCGAACATGTGCTTGCCTCTGGCGAGGCCTGGAACAAAAAACCGGCTTGAGCCCGGTTGGAGGTCCTCGAACCGATCTAGAAACTCCTGGCCAACCTCGTAAGACTTGGGGCCAATACAGGGGCCGATAACCGCGACAATCAGATCGGCCCTGGCGCCTTGAGCGACCATGGCTGCTACCGCGGCCTGGGCCATGCCATGGAGCGCGCCCTTCCAACCCGCATGGGCAGCGCAAACTAGGCGGGCCTCGGCGTCGGCCAGTAGGATTGGCGCGCAATCCGCCGATAGGGCACCGCAGATCAGGCCCGGCGTTTGCGCGATGACGGCGTCGCCCTCTAAAGATCCGGCGGTGATCAGGGTCTGGGCATCAAGAACGGTGGTCGAATGGGTCTGGTAACCGGTCAGGAGCTGGTCGGGGCCTCGGCCAAAATGCGCCGCTGCCCGCCTGCGATTTTCCGCGACATCGCCTGGCGCGTCCTTGGATCCCCGGCCCAGATTGAGGCTATCGTATATTCCGCCCGAGACGCCGCCCTGACGCGTGAAAAAGGCGTGGCGGATACCCTTTAAGGCACTCAGGCTTGGATGGGTCAGGACGGGCAGGGGGCTCATGCGGAGGTCTCTAGCTCGGGGTCAAAGCCTGGCGGTATTGAAAGTCCGGCGGACCAAAGCCCTGCGACCTTGAACAATTCGCCCATCTGGTCTGGCGCGGTCAGGCGCTCAAGCTGGCGACCAAGCTTCTCGGCCTGGTCGGGCTGGGTGCGGCTTAGGGCCTGCGCCCGCTGCTCAATGCCGAGTGCGCGTAAGAATTGGCCCTGATCGACCAGGCCGGTCTGGACACCGCCCGCTTGTGCAGCCTTCAGCACGGCCGGGAAATCGGCATGGATGGTCAGGTCATGTTCACCCGGTGCGTCCAAAGGCCCAAATTTCTGATGCCCGCCAAGGGCTTGTAAGGTATCGCCAAATCCAGGGGCGGACCGCCCATAATCGAGGAGGAGGCCAGCACCCCTTTGCGCCGCGATCAGGCTGGCCAACTCACTGGCCAGAGCCTCTTGCGCGGCCGACATTTCCAAAACTGAGCCAATCAGCGCCTCGGGAAACAGGCCATCGACCGGCCTGGGCGAGAGGCCAAAGCTTAAGGCGCCATCTGCATCCAGCCCGACCAGCCGCTCGCTCCATCCTGTTTCGGTGCGCACAAATTGCTGAGCCGGTAGGCAGTCGAGCACCTCATTGGCGATCACGATGACCGGGCTGTCGGTTGTCACCTGGCCAATATGACTAAGCCAGGTCACGGGCTGGCCTTTCAGTCGGTCTTGCTGAAGGGCTTTCAAGGGCGCGCTGGGCTCGATCAAGGCGATCTCCAGGCCATGCAACAGATCGGGCGCTAACCTAAGCGCCCGCAGCATGTCGCTCATCAAGGTGCCATCGCCCGGCCCGATCTCGATCAGGCAAAGGCGTTGCGGTCTACCCAAGGCCTCCCAAACCGAAATACACCAAAGCCCGATCATCTCGCCAAACATTTGCGAAACGAGGGGCGCGGTTAGAAAATCGCCCTTGGCCCCCAGACTTGGCCTGGATGCATAATAGCCATCGGTAGGATCATGCAGACAGGCGGCCATGTATTGGCCAATACTCATCGGGCCAAAGGTCTGAATCTGAGCAATAAGACGGTCTTTTAGGCTCATCCGGCGGGGGTCGCAGCCTTATCAGCTTGATGCGCGCGCCAGATCAGATAGGCCCCGATCATGATCATGGGGATGGACAAGATCATGCCCATGGTCAGGCCAAACGGGTATTGCGGCATGCCCAGGTCAGGCTCGCGTACAGTCTCGAGCGAAACACGAACCAGACCATAACCCACCATAAACAGGCCACTAACCGCACCGGACTTTTGCAACCAGCGGAGCCTATGGGTCGCAAAACGCAGGACCAAAAACAGGACAAGGCCTTCGAGCACAGCTTCATAAAGCTGGCTTGGATGACGTGGCAGGGGGCCAGCAGCGGGAAACACAACGCCCCAAGGGACAAGCGTCGGACGCCCCCAAAGCTCGCCATTGATGAAATTAGCGACACGGCCAAAAAACAGCCCAAACGGCACGGCCGATGCCGTCAGATCGCCAAGGCGCAGAATAGATATGGATTGGCTGCGAGCATAGCCGATTACCGCGATACAAAACCCGATAAAGCCGCCATGGAATGACATGCCGCCATTCCAGACCTTAAAGATTTCGAGCGGGTCGGTCCAAATCAGGCTGGTGGCATAAAACAAGACATAGCCGACGCGGCCACCCAGAATAATGCCAAGTGTGAGCCACAGGACGAGATCGTCAATCTGCAAGGCCGACGCGGTTGGTGCCTGCGCGCCCCAAAGTTTGGGTGTCCGGATTAGACGCACCATATAACGCCAGCCTAGCAAGATCCCAGCAATATAGGCTAGGGCATACCAGCGAATGGCGAAGGGACCCAATTGGATCAGGACGGGATCAAAGTCGGGGAATGGCACGTCAAATCACCTGTCGATATGCAACCGCGCCAGCCTAACAGTTTATCCACCACTTGGTTAGGCTTGTGACAAATTTCAGTGCGCTTATGCTTTCCAAACTGTAAATTATCAGATTATGGTCCGGGCATGCACAGTCAAAATCCCTTCCTTGATGAGTTTGCCAAGCTGACCACGACGGCCATGGGCCTGGCCCAGGCGGCGGGTGAAGAAGCCAAGACCGCTTTTCGCGCCCAGGCCGACCGGTTTGTCGCCGAGATGGATCTGGTGCGCCGAGACGAACTGGATCAGTTGAAAGCCGAAATCGCCGCGCTTCGGGCCGAGATTGCGGCCCTAAAGCCAAAAGCTAAGACCAAATAGCCAATATTCTTGCCGTTCATGCATTCTCGCTTGGGACGAGGATCAATAAGCGGACTAAACTCTCGTCATTAGGATCGATTCTCGGTTTGGCCCTGTGCCAAGCCAAGGCCCGAACAGGATCAGCGATTATGGATTTGCCCCTGCTGGAAGAAGACCTGGATATTGGTCTCGACCCCCTGGACGTGGTGGAACATGTTTTGGCGGCGGAAAATCTTAGCTTTGACCGCACCGACCAGGGTGACCTTGCCTTTGCCCTGGCTGGGGACTGGAAGGATTATGAGCTCTGGTTTGCCTGGCGGCCTGAAGCCGATTGTTTGCAGCTTTGCCTTTCGATCGACCTACAGGCGTCCAAGGCCGCGCGCCTTAAAGCGTTTGAGCTCTTGTCCCTGATCAATCAGCGCGTCTGGCTTGGGCATTTCGAGATCTGGGCCGACGACGGCGATGTCGTGTTTCGCCACGCCATGTCGCTGCCCCATGGCGAGCGTCCAACCCAGGCCCAGGCCGCAGGCATGATTGACGTCGCAGTTGAGGCGGCGGACAGGTTCTTCCCGGCCTTTGACTTTCTGTTTAAGGGTCTGAAATCGCCCAAGGACGCTATGGCGGCCTGCATGTTCGAGACCATGGGCAGCGCCTAGGTCTGGGCCTTTGTCTTAGGGTCAAAGCCATGACACCCATATTGATGCTCGGCGCAGGCCGTATGGGCGGCGCCCTGATTGAGGGCTGGGCCAAGACCGGTGCCTTTTCGCCTAGCGATCTTATCCTTCGCGATCCAAACCCGTCGCCAGAAGCGCTTGCAGCATCTGAGGCCGGTGCCCGCCTCAATCCAGACCTTGCCGTTTTGGCCCAGGCCAGAGTGGTCTTGCTGGCGGTCAAGCCGCAGATTTGGCGCGAGGCCGCCGCTGAGCTGGCCCCGCATCTGGCGAATGATTGCGTGATTGTCTCGATTGCCGCCGGGGTCTTGGTTTCAGATCTCGCCAGTGCTTTTGGTGGCCGAGCCGTGGCCCGCATCATGCCAACCACGGCGGTGGCCATCGCCAAGGGGGTTGCCAGCCTCTATTCGTCAGATGCTAGAGCCTTGGCCGTCGCCCATGCCTTGTTTGACCCAGTCGCCACGACGGTCGAGGTTGATGACGAGGCCTTGATGGACGCCGTTGTTGGGATGAGTGGCTCGGCCCCTGCCTATCTCTACGCGTTTATCGAGGCGCTCGAGGCGGCAGGCCCGGCCCAAGGGCTTAGTGTCGAAACCTCGCAGCGTTTGGCGCGGGCCACTATTATCGGCGCCGCTGCCCTGCTGGATTCTAGCCAAGCCGAGCCCTCCGAATTGCGCCGTCAGGTCACCTCGCCCGGCGGCACGACGGAGGCCGCGCTCAAGGTCTTGATGGGCGAGGGTGGTTTGACGAACCTAATGGACCGGGCAGTCGCGGCCGCCGTGGCCCGCTCAAAGGAACTCTCGCGCTAGGCCTGGGCCTCAAATGCTGACTGGACAATGCCTTTGCGGCGCTTGCCGTTTCGAGATTTCCGGCGGGGTTGGTCCAGCCAATTACTGCCATTGCGCCGATTGCCGCCGCGCGACAGGAAGTGCTTTCAACATAGGCGTTCGCGTCGATATAGCGGGCTTCAAGATGTCGGAGGGGTCGCCGCGCGCATTCACTAAGGTCGGCGATAGCGGCGGACAGCTTATGCGCCACTTTTGCGCAGACTGCGGATCGCCACTGTTCACATCCTCGCCGCAACATCCGCAATTTGTATATGTAAAGGCGGGCGTCCTGGATGACCCCTATGTCGTCGTTCCGAGTCATCAGAGCTGGATACAATCGGAAGTCAGTTGGGCCCATATCCCCGATGACCTGCCGCTCTATTCAAAAGGGCGCGGGTCATGACCAAGGCCGAGCAATAATCCTACGGTGCGCTAAGCCCTTTCCCCAGGCCGGTGTTTTCCGCTAGAAGCACAAGGCTTAATTGAGAGGGCAGATCATGACCAAGAACCCTGACGGCAGCTGGGATAAGTCAAAGCTTCCTAGCCGCCATGTGACCGAGGGCCCAGCGCGCGCGCCGCACCGGTCCTATTACTATGCCATGGGTCTTGGTACGCGTGAGATTAGCCAGCCCTTTGTCGGCGTAGCCTCCTGCTGGAATGAGGCCGCGCCATGTAACACCGCCCTGATGCGCCAGGCCCATGCCGTCTCGACCGGGGTTAAGGCGGCTGGCGGCACGCCGCGCGAGTTTTGCACCATTACCGTGACCGACGGCATTGCCATGGGCCATGAGGGCATGCGCTCGAGCCTGGTTAGCCGTGAAGTCATTGCCGACTCAGTTGAGCTAACCATGCGCGGCCATGGCTATGACGCCCTGGTTGGCGTGGCGGGTTGTGACAAGAGCTTGCCCGGCATGATGATGGCCATGCTGCGCCTCAATGTTCCCAGCGTGTTTCTCTATGGCGGCTCCATCCTGCCGGGCCGTTTCCAGGGCAAGGACGTGACTGTGCTGGATGTGTTTGAAGGTGTGGGCCAGCATTCGGCAGGCAAGATGAGCCTTGAGACCCTGTGTGAGCTTGAACGCCATGCCTGCCCCAGTGACGGGGCCTGCGGCGGTCAATTTACCGCCAATACCATGGCTTGCGTCTCTGAGGCGATTGGCCTGGCCCTGCCGCTTTCGGCCTCCTTGCCTGCGCCTTATGAGAGCCGCGATGCCTATGCCGTCGCCTCGGGCGAGGCGGTCATGGCCTTGATCGAGCGCAATATTCGGCCGCGTGATATCTGCACCCTCAAGGCGTTTGAGAATGCGGCGGTTGTGGTGGCGGCCACCGGTGGCTCGACCAATGGCGCCCTGCACCTGCCCGCCATGGCACATGAATGCGGGATCAAGTTCTCGCTGCGCGATGTAGCGGAAATCTTTCGCAAGACGCCGTATCTGGCGGACCTAAAGCCAGGCGGCCGGTTTGTTGCCAAGGATATGGGCGAGGCGGGCGGCATGCCCATGTTGCTCAAGACCCTGCTTGAAGCGGGCCTATTGCACGGCGACTGCATGACGGTCACAGGCAAGACCCTGGCCCAGAATCTGGAAGGCGTGGTTTGGCGTGATGATCAAGAGGTCATTCGCCCCGCCAACCGGCCCCTATCGCCCAATGGCGGTGTGGTCGGGCTTTGGGGCTCGCTGGCCCCTGATGGCGCCATTGTAAAGGTGGCCGGTCTTAGCCATTTGAAACATACCGGTCCTGCCCGGGTGTTTGATGGCGAAGACGCCTGTTTCAAGGCGGTTGAGGCTGGCGATTACAAAGAAGGCGATGTCCTGGTCATTCGCTATGAGGGTCCGCGCGGCGGGCCGGGCATGCGCGAAATGCTCTCGACTACGGCCGCCATCTATGGCCAGGGCATGGGCGATAAGGTGGCCCTGATCACCGATGGCCGGTTCAGCGGTGCCACGCGCGGCCTCTGTATCGGCCATGTTGGCCCAGAAGCTGCCGTCGGTGGTCCGATCGGCCTGATCGAGAATGGCGATATCATTGCCATTGATGCTGAAGCCGGAACGATTGATCTGCATGTCGAAGAGGCGATCCTGGCCAAGCGCCGGGCAGCTCTGAAGCCGCGTGAAACCCAATACGGTTCAGGCGCGATCTGGAAATTTGCCCAGACGGTTGGACCGGCGTCGAATGGGGCCGTGACCCATCCAGGTTTTGCCGGTGAAAAGCACGTTTATGCCGACCTCTAAGGCAGTCTAGCTCACCAGGGCGGGTCAGCATCGTCGGCGCGCCTAGGTCCCGACCGGCGACCTTGGTCAAACAGGTCGCCGTCTGGATCCAGTTCAGGCTCTTCGAGATCAAGATCGTCGAACAGGGGTGCCGGTGCGGGTGGACGCTGCGGCCTTGGCGGCGGTGGCGGGGTCTGGTTTTGGGCTTCGCGGGCATATTGCCGGATTAGGGTATCGATGCGAGCAACCCAGCGTGCGCCTTCGCGAATGGTAAGGTCCGAAGTCTGTTCCGGACCCGCCCGCTTGCGCTGTGACCAGATAACCAGCTCAAAATCGGGGTGTTTGGGATCGTAAAAGAGTAGTCTCAGCACCACGGACTGGGCATTGCTGGCCGCATGGTCGAGCGGCATACGCGCCTCACCCAAAAACGCCCGCGAGACCAGGACATCGTCGACATCGAGCTCGGCGCCGAGCAGGTGTGATAATTGATAAATCCGGGCCTTGGCCCCGCCCTCGCGAAGGACGAGGATTTGCGGCGGTTCATCGCCTATGGCTATCGCCGCATTCTGGCCCTTGCCGATGATTTGCGCGTCGACCGGCCCCTCAAACACGCCGGCAATAACGCGTCCGAGTCGGCGATCCTCGGCCCGCCACCAGGCCACGGCCGCGCCGACCATGGTCAGGGCCGCGCTGATAATGCCTAAAATAAGGAGGATGCGGATAAGCTCGGTCATTCAGACTCAAGATAGGCGAATTTGATGCAGTGGCCTAGAGCGCCAACTCAATCTCGACGGGAACATGGTCCGATGGCTTTTCTCGGCCCCGGACCTGGGTATGAATTGTGCAGGCGGTCAGTCGATCCGCCGCTTGTGGAGAGAGCAACAGGTGATCAATGCGGATGCCATTGTTTCTCTGCCAGGCCCCGGCCTGATAGTCCCAGAAGGTATAGTCATGGGCCTTGCCGACAATCTGCTTATGCGCCTCGGTCAGGCCCAGCCATTGCAGCTCGCGAAACGCGGCCCGGCTTTCAGGCTGAAACAGGGCATCCCCAGCCCAGGCAGCCGGGTCATAACAGTCGGTCGGTTCTGGAATAACATTATAGTCCCCGGCCAGGACCAGGGGCTCTTCGTCCGCCAGCAAGGCCTTGGCATGGGCCTTTAGGCGCGCCATCCAGGCCAGCTTATAGCTGAACTTTTCGGTCCCGATCGGGTTGCCATTGGGCAGATACAGCCCACCAACCCGGACTGGGCGCGGCGCACCAATCAGGGCCTCAATATAGCGCGCCTGTTCGTCACTATCATCGCCCGGCAGGCCCTTGCGCACATCCTCCATCGGATACTTGGACAGGAGGGCGACGCCATTATAGGTCTTTTGGCCGTGGACCGCGACATTATAGCCAAGCGATTCAAAGGCTTCGGTCGGAAACTTCTCATCGACACATTTGAGTTCTTGCAGGCAGGCGACATCCGGCGCGGCTTCACGAAACCAGTCGAGCACGACCTCAAGGCGGGCATTGATCGAGTTCACATTCCAGGTGGCGATGCGCATTTGGGCCCTTTCGCCAATGGCGGGGTCTAGATCGAGAAACTGACGCCGCAGCCGCAGGAGGACTTGGCATTGGGATTGCGGACGCGAAATTCAGACGCCGCCAGCTCATCAACATAATCGATCTCAGAGCCCTTAAGCAGGGTCAGTGAGACCACATCAACCAGGGCGGCGGCACCGTCGCATTCGATCCTTAGATCATCGTCTTGCTGGTTCTCGACCAGGTCAAAATTGTACTGAAAGCCTGAACAGCCGCCCGCATCGACCGCGACGCGCAGCATGAGCGGCCGTCCCTCAGCTGCGCCCAGGGCCTTGATCCGCTCAGCGGCGCGCGCAGACAAGCTTATCCCCGGTCCGGTGCGGCTAGAGGTGGAAAGGGTCAGGGTCGACATGGGGGCACAGACTCTGCGAGGGTGAACTATTATCTCTATATGATATCTTCTGACTCCCCAACAACGGGTCGTTGGGTGAAAACCTTAGATTGGCTTGGCGGCCTTTGTTTGACCGCTGGGCTTGGGAAACCTGATGACGATCTATACGCCCCCGGTTCGTGCACCTTTTTCTGAGGATCCTGCTCAGTCGCGCGGGCGGCAGTTTAACGAGGCTGATAGCCGGACCCGCACGCCCTTCGCCCGAGATCGCGACCGGATTATTCACGCCTCGGCCTTTCGCCGCCTGAAGGAAAAGACCCAGGTTTTTGTTGCCCATGAGGGCGATCATTTCCGCACGCGACTGACCCATTCCTTGGAAGTGGCACAAGTCGCGCGCGCGATCGCGACGGCTATGGGACTGGATGCTGATCTGGCCGAGACCATAGCCCTGGCCCATGATCTGGGCCATCCGCCGTTTGGGCATGC
Organism: Caulobacteraceae bacterium; assembly: GCA_044376615.1. Classification (GTDB taxonomy): domain Bacteria; phylum Pseudomonadota; class Alphaproteobacteria; order Caulobacterales; family Caulobacteraceae; genus CAISGS01. Next base: position 24,846 of record JBILKO010000010.1, on the reverse strand, counting down.
CGGTGAAGATGAGCTGCAAAAGGCGATGGAGCCCTATGGCGGCTTTGACCACAATGTCCAGACCTTTCGGGTCGTGACCGAGCTTGAGCATCGCTATCCCGATTTTCTGGGCCTCAACCTGACCTGGGAAACGCTCGAGGGCATTGTCAAACACAATGGCCCGGTGGTGTCGAAGCTGAACCGGCCCAGCTGGGCGCCGATTAGCGATTTCAACCGCGCCTATGATCTTGGCCTCGATAGTTGGGCTTCAGCTGAGGCGCAGGTTGCGGCCCTGGCTGACGATATTGCCTATAATAATCATGATGTTGATGACGGCTTGCAGGCGGGCCTGTTTCAGCTCGATGAGCTGATGACCGTGCCCCTGATCGGGCCGCTTCTGGCCAAGGTCAAGGCCGAACGTCCTGATCTTGATGACCGGCTAGTGCGGCTCGAGGCCGTGCGGCGCATGATCGGGGCCATGATTGACGATGTCATGGCCGAGACGAGCCGCCGGGCCAAGGCGTCGGGCGTTCAGTCATCCAGCGATGTTCGCGGCCTGTCCCATGCCCTCGTCACCTTTTCGCCGGACATGGCCGAGGATCTGGCGCTTTTGCGGGCCTTCTTGCATGAGCGCATGTATCGCCATTGGCGCGTCAATCGCACCCGCAGCCAGGCGCGCCGGATCCTATCGGATATGTTCCAGCTTTTTATGGCCGAGCCGGATGTCCTGCCTGGCGAATGGTTAATCAAGACTCAAGGCCGCGATCAGGCCGCACGCGCCCGTATTGTCTGCGACTATATTGCCGGCATGACCGATCGGTTTGCGATCGAAGAGCACCGTAAACTGTTCCAGCTGGAAATTTGGAACTAAGGGCTTAGCGAACAGGTATAATCGCCAAATGATTCGGCGCGCCTGCGTCCCTTTTTGAAGGCCATTGGCGGCCTTCGGAGTCCTACCGATGTCTGACTATGATCGCGGTGCCTATACGCCCCAGTCTGATCAACCCCTGACCTTTGACGCTAGGCGGCCGCGCCAGGGTGGCTCGGGTCAGCCCTTGCCTCTTGCCCTAATCTTTAGCGCCGTGGTCTTGGTGGCCCTGGTCGTGGCCTTGATCCTATTTTATCGCAATGGCGTGCGCGGGGCAGGCGATCCACCACAGCCCGTTGGTACGCCAGTCCCGGCGATTAAGGGCAATCCACCGCCCGAGGTGCAACCGGGTCAAGCGACCGTTGGTCTACAGGTCTATAAGGCCCCCGCGCCCGGCGAGACCGAGCCCTTGCCGACCTTTACCCCTGGCCCTGAAGTGCCTGAGCCTAGGCCAACCGCCCAGGCCGCTCCCGCAAGCCCTGCACCTCAGCCAACTGCTCAGGCACAGGCCGCAAAACCTCAGGCCGTAGCCGCTGCGCCCCAAACCAAGCCCGCGCCTGCAACCAAGCCCGCCGCGTCTCAGCCCTTGGCGACACTGGCGCGCCCAGCGGCAAAGCCTGAGACCAAGCCCGTAGCCACGGGTGGATCTGGCGCCTTGGTCCAGATTGGTGCCTATTCGTCTAATGCGCTCGCCAGCAAGGGCTGGAGCGATGTGGCCCGCGCCTATCCTGGGCCCATGTCCGGCAAGACCAAGCAGGTTGTGCCGGTCGAGCGGGATGGCTCGACCCTTTATCGCACCTCGATCGGGGGCTTTGCGTCGCGGGCCGAGGCTTCGGCCTTTTGTGATCAGCTAAAAGCGTCGGGCAAGACCTGCATTGTTAAGGGCGGCTAATATGCCGTCACGGGCTTGTATTCTTGGCTGCGAAGGCCCGGTGCTGTCCGAGGCGGAGCGACGGTTTTTCCAGTCGGTCCGCCCTTGGGGCTTTATCCTGTTTGCCCGAAATATCCAGACCGGCGACCAAACCCGCGCCCTGATCAAGGCCTTGCGCGACAGTATTGAGGACGATCAGGCCCTTGTGTTTGTCGATCAGGAAGGCGGCCGGGTTCAACGCCTTAGGCCGCCCTTGGCCAGGCTTCGCGCCCCCGCCGACGGCTTTGGCCAGCTATATGAAAATGACGCCGATGCCGCACATGAGGCGGTGTGGCTAAATCATCGCCTGCTTGCTCACGAGGTCTTGGCGCTGGGCTTTAATGCCGATTGCGCGCCTTGCCTGGATCTTCGCCATCCCGGCGCTCATGACATTATCGGTGATCGATCCTTTGGTCAGGATCCCAAGACGGTGGCCAGGCTTGGCCAGGCGGCTATGGACGGCTTGGTTGCTGGCGGCGTTGCGCCAGTTATCAAGCATATTCCCGGCCATGGCCGCGCCTTTGCCGATAGCCACCTAGAACTGCCGGTAGTTCATACGCCAAGGTCTGAGCTGGAAAGCACCGATTTTGCACCTTTTGTCGCCCTGGCCCAAGCCCCCATGGCCATGACGGCGCATGTCGTGTTTAGCGATATCGACCCGGGCGCCTGTGCCACAGTGTCCCGCAAGGTGACCCAGGACATTATTCGCGGCCATATCGGCTTTGATGGCCTGTTGATGAGCGATGATCTTTCGATGAAGGCGCTCGGTGGCAGTTTTGCGGAGCGAACGAAAGCGTCGCTTGATGCAGGTTCAGATCTGGTTTTGCACTGCAATGGCCAGATGGCTGAAATGGCCGAGGTTGCCGAGGCTTGCCCCTGGCTAGAGGGTAAGGCGGCTGAACGCGCCCAGACGGCAAAGACCTGTATGGCCGTGCCCGACCGTTTTGATCCCTCAGCAGCTGACGCAAAGCTTGCCCAATGGGGCTTAGCGGGGAAGGCCGCATGACCGATACCATCCAGCCCAGCCTCGATTTCCAAGCCGTTGAGGAAGCGGTCGAGGATGGCGAGGCCCTGATCATCGACATTGATGGCTATGAAGGCCCTTTGCACGTCCTGCTGGCCATGGCCCGGACGCAAAAAGTCGATTTGATGAAGCTGTCGGTCCTCAAATTGGCCGAACAGTACCTGGTCTTTGTCAATCAGGTGCGCCGGGTGCGGTTTTCGCTGGCCGCCGATTATCTGGTCATGGCCAGTTGGTTGGCCTATCTGAAGTCCCGCCTCATGCTGCCCAAGCCTGAGCGCAAGCAGGATAATGAGCCACCAGCCGAGGAAATGGCCCTGGCCCTGGCTTTCCGCCTGGCCAAGCTGGACATTGTGCGCAAGGCGGTCGAGGCCTTGGCCCAGAGACCGCAGCTAAAGCGTGACGTGTTTACGCGCGGCGATCCGGAAGCGATCAAGATTGTTTCTTCGAGCCGCCTGACCGGTAATCTCTATGAACTGGTTCAGGCCTATGTAGATCAAAGGCGCAAGGACCAGGGCCGTACCTATCAGCTCCGCCCGCCTCAAGCTTATCCGCTAGACGATGCGCGCCTGCGCCTGCGTCACAAGCTGCCCGATTTAAAGACCTGGACCGAGCTCGGCATGATTGTGCCTCAGGGCGATGAGGTGCCAGAAAATGGCCCCAGCCGCGCCTCCTATATGGCCTCGACCCTGTCGGCGGGCCTTGAGCTGGTCAAGGAAGGCGCTTTAGAGGCCCAGCAGAAGGAGGCCTTTGCTGCGCTTTATCTTCGGGCTCGGCTGGGTGAGCGCCAGACCCAGGGCGAGGCGGCGGCATGACCGACCTGGCCCAGATTGAACGCAGCATTGAGGCGCTCTTGTTTGCCGCCGCTGAGCCCCTATCCGCCAGCGATCTCGCCCGGCGGCTGCCGCATAGCGATACCCAGGCTACCGATATTGGCCAGGCCCTGATGGCCTTGAAAGAGCTCTATGCTACGCGCGGCGTCGTCCTGGCCTGTATTGCCGATCGCTGGCGGTTTCAAACAGCTGAAGACCTGTCGCATCTGATGACCGAAGAGCGTGAGGAGCCGCGCCGCCTGTCCAAGGCCGCGCAAGAGACCTTAGCGATCATTGCCTATCATCAGCCGGTCACGCGGGCCGAAATCGAACAGATCCGCGGCGTTCAGGCCAGCCGCGGCACCTTGGATGTCTTGTTAGAGTTGGGCATGGTGCGACTGCGCGGGCGTCGCCGCACGCCTGGGCGGCCAGTGACCTATGGCACATCCGACCTGTTTCTAGAGCATTATGGCCTGGCTAGCCTGCGTGACCTGCCCGGTGCGGGCGATATGAAGGCCATGGGCCTGCTGGACATGGCTCTGCCAAGCGCTTTCCAGGTACCAGACCCGTCGGCTGAGTCCGATGACGAAGACCCACTAGACCTCGAAGACACCCCCGAATTCCACCAGGACTTTTTAGGCTAGGCTATAGTCCGACTGGCTGGGCCGGCGGCGCAGATCCGTGACCGGATGGTGCAATTTGGCCAAGGCCTCTTGCATGGCCTCGTAGCCCGCGTTGACGGCGGGATCAAAGGCTTCCCAATTGCGGATATCAATATTGGACAGGTTCGGCAGGACCAAGACATCGCTGGCATCGCGGCTGGCAATCAGGTCGCGGCTGGTCGATACGGTCGCGGCCCGCATTAATAGGGCGACAATTGGCGGGCCCTGTCGCCATTGACCGGACCAGAGCCAGCGCCAAACCGATTCAGGCCGTTCGACATCTTGTTCGCTCAGGCCGCGGGCGCGCGAGACATCGACGGCGACGATGGGCCCGCGATGTAGGCTGCGCATGACATCAGCGGGCAGGTTCTTCATCACCGCCCCATCGACTAGGACCTGCTTATTGAAGATCACCGGCGGCAAGATGCCGGGCAGAGAGATTGAGGCCCGCAGCGCTTTTCGCAAGCTGCCGGAATTGTGCAGGTGATAGGCCCCGGCGGTAAGGTTGGACGAGACACAGAAAAACGGCAGCCAAAGGTCAGCAATCTGTTGATCGTCAAAATGTTCGCGCAGACGTTCATCGACCTTATCGCCCTTGGTCATGGCGACCATGGGGAAATCGATATCGTCCAGCGGGCTGGAATTGACAAAGGCCTTGCGGATGCGGGCATCAATCTCGGTATCGGGCCAGTCCATGGCCAGGGCCGCCGCAATCACGGCCCCCATAGAGGCCCCGCAGACATAATCGATGGGAGTCCCATGTTCGCGCAGGGCCTTGATCGCACCAATATGGGCATAGGCCCGAGCGCCGCCGCCGGATAGGACAAGCCCAACCGCCATGCCAGTCAGGTGGCGCGCCATGCGATCATAATGGGCCTGGTCCTTGTCACGTAGCTGAAACAGGCGCGCTACATCCACCGCATCAAGCCAGGCCTGAGACCCCTTTGGCCGCGCGCAGTTTGGCCGCTGCAATAGGATTAGGTCCACTAGGCCCTGGGTGACCAAGGGATCGGGTAGGGTGATGGGTTCGGTCAGGTTCGGCTCGGTCTCACCGCGCGCGACGAGGAAAAGGCGGTCCGATTGGCGACCGACAACCGCCTTCCAGGTATGTTCTTTGGATTCCGCAACATAGAGCACAAAATCGTGCATCAGCTCCACATTGGAGAACCATTCGGCATTGGCGGTTTGGACCTCAACGCCCAGCACGGTCACCGTATAGCCTATGCGGCGAATGGCATGGGCTATGGCCTGGACCTGGGGCATGAGTTTGACGTCGCGGCCAAGTCCGACAAACCCAAATACAGATGGGTCGCCCATGGACAGCTTGGCCGCGCTCTGGCGACTGCGCATAATCATGAGCCGGGCGAGCTCGACCATGACCCGGGAATCGCGATCTGCGGCCTGAAAGAAGGCCGCCCGAGGCAAGGCTAGGATTTCCGTATCGCGCAGGGCGACCACCTTGGCCGAATGCACAGTGCCCGAGATCATGGCCATTTCGCCAACGGGCTCACCCGGCCGGATGATGCCAAGAAAATGTGGGTCCATACCCTCTTCGTGGCGAATGGCTGCAAGGCGTCCAGCGCGGACAAAATAGATATGGTCGGCCGCCTCGCCGCTCTCATAAAGGGTTGCGCCACCTGGGAGTGAAAACGCGACCGCATCGCTCGTAATCTGCGGGTCTGAAAACAGCCGCACGAGCGCCGACTCAGTCGATTGAGCGCTTGGATTCGTCACGATCCAAGTCTATCCGATTTCGGGACCCAAGGGAATCTTGCACCCCTTGTCAGGCTTCGACTATTCGCGCGCATATGTCATCATGCCATATATACGGATGGGTTAAGCTTGAGCCTAAACCAAGATCGTAAAGGATAATCCTAATGACCGACCCAATTGCGACCCCTTTTGTCCCTGACCCCGGCGAGGCTGATCTCGGCCGGTCGGTGATTCTAGACGCCTCGCCGTCCGGCATGGCCATGGTCATGATCAATCGTCCGGGGCGCAAAAACGCCTTTGATGCCGAGACCATTGCCGAATTGACCGAGGCGTTTGAGTCCCTGCACGGGGCCGATCATTTCCGGATTGTGTTTCTGCGCGGGGTTGGCGGCACATTTAGCGCAGGTGCGGATCTGGAATGGATGGCCGCAGCCGCCAACTGGTCCGAAGAGGATAATCGCGCCGATGCGCTGGGCTTAGCTCGGATGCTCAAGGCCTTGCATGACATTCCGGCCCTAACTGTAGCCTTGGTGGAAGGCGCAGCCTTTGGCGGCGGCGCGGGCCTGGTCGCAGCTTGCGATACGGCGGTTGCCGCCGAGGGCGCGCGGTTTTCGTTTTCCGAAGTTAAGCTTGGCCTGACCCCCGCCACCATCAGCCCCTATGTCATTGCTGCGATTGGCCAGCGCGCTGCCTTGCGTCTGTTCGCCACCGGCCGAGCCTTTGGGCCTGATGAGGCCTTGAACCTTGGCCTTGTCGAAAAGGTCGTCAAGGATTCCGCCGCCCTGACCGCTATCCAAGAAGACTTGGCTACAGAAATGGTTGCGGCAGCCCCAGGCGCTGTCGCAGACTGTAAGCTTCTGGTCCGTGACATGGTTGGTAAGCCAATCGATAAAGCGGTGATGGACGAGACGGCGCGGCGGATCGCAAGGCGCCGGGTTGGAGACGAGGGCCAGGAAGGGGTTCGCGCTTTTTTGGCCAAGCGCAAGCCGTCTTGGGCGCTCGACTAGGCGTCTGGGGGCTGACACGCCTAGGGGGCATATGGCGAAGGAATTGGCCGCAATGGACGGCGCGTCGTGATCTTGGCCCTGCTCGCGGTTGGCTTGACCCAGCTTTAGGCCATGGCGGGCAGGTGATCTTGGCGCCGAGTCAGGCTAGGACACGGCCATGCCATTACATCTGATCAAGCTCTGCGTCGGGGCCACAAGTATAGACGATCTGCGCGACTGGTGGGACGAGGAGCATGGCCGCAAGCGCCTACCGATCGTCCATACCCGCCAGACCCCCAAACGGGCCGAAGAGCTGACTGAGGGTGGCTCGCTCTATTGGGTCATTAAGGGCGTAGTTCTGGTGCGACAGGTCATTACCGATGTTCAAACCTTGACTGATAATGGCCAGAGCCATTGCCATATCTATCTGGACCGGACCTTGATCCTGACCTGCCCGCAAGCGCGGCGGCCATTCCAGGGCTGGCGCTATTTAGAGGCCAAGGATGCGCCCGCTGATCTTTCGAGCGCAGGCGATGCGGGTGTCCTGCCAGCAGGCCTAGCCGAGCAATTGCGCGATCTGGGGGCCTGGTAGGGCCTAAAGGCCGCGATTATCGATGAGCCGGGTCTTGCCAAGCCATACCGCGGCGAACAGGCGCGGCACGCCGTCGGCGCGGTCTGGACCAAGACGGCGCAGATCAAAACTGTCGCGAAATTCGAAATAGTCGATCTTGTCAAAGCCTGCTGCGAGGATCGCGGCCTGACCTTCAGCCTCTGCCGTCTGGACCCATACCCCCTCTGCCACCTGTTCGGCGGCAGCGGCCATAATCTTATTGAGCTTGCCAGCGATTAGCCGCTGATCGGGGGTCAAATAGGCATTGCGAGAAGACAAGGCCAGACCATCTTCGGCCCGAGCGGTCGGCGCGCCTATGATCCGGACGGGAAGGTCTAGATCAGCGGCCATGCGCTTAATCACCTGGAGTTGCTGATAGTCTTTCTCGCCAAAGATCGCCATGTCTGGCGCGCACTGGATCAAGAGCTTGGCCACGACTGTGGCAACGCCGCCGAAAAAGTGAGGTCTTGCTTGACCGTCCAAAGGCCCTGATACGCCTTGGACCGAAACCGTTGTGGCGAAGCCGGGTACATACATGGCATCGGCGGACGGGGCATACATGAGGTCGCAGCCCTCTGCCGTCAGGGCGGCGGCATCACTCGCTTCAGTTCGAGGATAGGTCTCAAAATCCTCGTGAGGGGCAAACTGAGTGGGATTGACAAAGACGCTGGCCACAACCCGGTCGGCTTGGCGCTTTGCCAAGCGGATCAGGCCCAGATGACCGTCGTGCAGAGCGCCCATGGTCGGGACGAGCGCGACCCTTTGGCCCGCGCGCCGCCAGCCCTGTACGTTTGAGCGCAGATGATGCACGGTGCGAACAATCGGCAGGGTTTCAGGATTGGGCACAGCCAGTCTCCACTAATGGACTGGCCTTAGGACAAATTATGGCGGCAAATTCAAGTCGATTGTTTGCGCTCCGCAGTGTGCATCGTATGACCAAGACCCGGTGCAAGTGCCGAATCAAAGTTCAGTCTTGACGTTTTGGTGAAGGATTTTGGCGTGTCTCAGGCGCGGATTATTGTGATCGGCAATGAAAAGGGTGGGGCGGGCAAGTCGACCATCGCCATTCACCTGATCACCGCCCTATTGCATGGCGGCGCCAAGGTTGGCGTCTTAGATCTAGATCTGCGGCAAGAATCCACGGCGCGGTTTTTTGCTAATCGCCAGACCTGGAATGCAACCTCAAACGCTGGATTGCCAGAGCCTCAAACCTTTCGGCTGCAAGATGACAGCCTGGCCTTGGCTGCGTCGAATCCTCTGGAACAGGTTAGGTTGTTTGAACCGGTATTTGCGCAGGCTCAGGCCGAGGTCGATTTTCTCGTCATCGATACACCCGGCGGCGACACGGCCCTGTCGCGCACAGCCCATGGTCTTGCTGATCTTGTGGTCACCCCGATGAATGACAGTTTTGTCGATTTTGACCTGCTTGGGCATGTCGACCCCGTCACTTTGGAACTGCTTAAGCCCAGCATCTATTCGCTCACAGTTTGGGAGGCACGCAAGGTCAAGGCCGCTAGTCGCGGCACCTCTTTTGACTGGGTTGTCTTGCGCAATCGCCTATCACCTGCCGATGCGCGAAACCGCAAGCGCGTTGAGGACCGGATGGTGGCCTTGAGCCGGCGGGTCGGCTTTTCGATTGGGCCGGGCCTGCGTGACCGGGTGATTTATCGCGAGTTGTTTCCGTTCGGCCTGACGGTTGCTGATCTCTCGCCCAAGGTCCGGCCAGTCCCGGTCTCGCTTCAGCATGTTGCGGCCCGCCAGGAACTGCGCGCCCTGATGCAGGCTCTGGGGCTCGGTGATTATGCCAGTGATGCCGGTCTGGCCGCGAGCCGGGCGGCATCCTAGCGGTACGGCGGGTAGGGCATGAGCTATCTGATCTTGGCGGCCCTGTTTCTAGCTATCCTTGTCTATATTGTTCGGCCAAGCCCCATGCTGCGCAGGGCAGGTACACGGATTCTGTCTTCCGCCGTTAGCATAGGGCTTTTCGCAATTGCAGCCTTTGTCGGCCTGCGCGGGGCCTGGGGTAAGGCCTTGGTCCTGGTCGTGCTAGGCGCTGGCCTTGCCTTATCGGCCCGCACCCCACCGCGGGCTCAGAAACCGTCTGGCCAGGATCATCGGATGAGCGTGAAGGAAGCCCAAGATCTTCTTGGGCTAGGATCTGAGCCGACCGAGAATGAGATCCGTCAGGCCCACCGGCGGTTGATGCAAACGGCCCATCCGGATAAGGGCGGCACGGTCGGCCTGGCGGCACAACTCAATGCCGCGCGAGATCGGTTGCTAAAACCCTAAGCTCTATTTCAGAACCATGCAGCTCATGCGCCGAGCAGCGAGCGCAGCGCAGGCCTGTTGTGCGGCTGCGGCCGAAAGGCCTTCAAAGCGGGCTCGGAAATAGCCATTCACTGCACCGCCGACCGAGGATTCGTAAGACGCCAACTGTTTTCGGAAGGTCTTGCTGACGGTCTTGAGATGGGCCTTGGCCTGGCTGCGGCTGCGAAAGGCCCCGACCTGGATCGACCAGCTGCCGGTGCGCATCTTGGCGTTGCTGGATTTGGTGGTTGAACGCTTTGCACCGACGCGAACTGGGGGCTGTTCGTCCTCATTCGAGACTAAAATCTTCAAACCATCCTGGTCGCCAGAGCCCTGCTCTGATGGCGGGCGGGACATGACGCCGATCGGCTCTTCCTCAAATAGGTTCTGTGCGATGGTGATCCGCTCACCATTCTTGCGGCGCTGCAGCACGTCAAATCCAGTATCAAGCAGGTCTTCAACATGATTGTCGCGGGCGGCCGTCGAATTGCCGCCCAGCACCACGGCGATAAGGCGGCGATTATCGCGTACAGCTGAGGCGGCCAGATTAAAGCCCGATGCCGAGGTGAAACCTGTTTTCAAACCGTCAACGCCGGGCATCTTACCCAGCAGGCCATTATGGTTCTTTAGGCTCTGGCCGTTAAACATGAACTGCTTTTGGCCAAAATAGGCATAATATTGTGGATAGTCGCGCATGACGGCGCGGGACAAGATCGCAATATCGCGGGCTGAAGAAATCTGCTCGCGATCCGGAAGGCCCGAGGCATTGGCAAAATGGGTGCGGGTCATGCCCAGCTCTTGCGCCCTAAGGGTCATTAAAGCGGCAAATCGCGCCTCAGAGCCGCCAATGCGCTCAGCCAAGGCCACGGCCATATCATTGGCCGATTTAACCGCCGCAGCGCGGATCGCATCATCGACCTTAATGCTTTGACCAGCGCGAATCCCAAGCTTGGTTGGGGCTTGTGCTGCAGCGTGGCGCGAAACGGGAATATATTCGTTAAGATGAAGGCGGCCTTGAGAAATCGCCTCAAAGGCCAGATAGAGGGTCATTACCTTGGTGATAGAGGCTGGATAGCGCGGACTATCAGCCTTTTTTGCATAAAGCACTTCGCCGGAATTGGCGTCGACGACAATGGCAGCGTATTTGGATTCGGTGCTCAGGCCCTGTGCGCGTGCTGAACCGGTCGCCAAGAGAGTCGCTATTGCTAAGATCGCTAGGTGGGCCGCAATGGCGAGGGGTCGGCGGGCTGGCCAGGTCATGCGCTTGGGTCCGTCGGTTCCGGCTTAGCCTTATGCTTAGCCTGAAACCATTATGATCGGTCCAGACCCCTTTCGTCTAGGTTAACAAAGACCTACGCGCAAAAAAATTCATAGTTAGCCATACTCATATTGCGATGCGGCATTTTTATGAAGTTTATTGTGCAGTGCACAAAAAATAATTGACCAGGGGCCAGATTTGTGATTAATCATCCTCAACAAGACCGGAACACGGCTGAGTTTTCTACAGTGTTTTTCGCACTGCGGCATACCGGCCGCAATATCCTTGCCCTAGGCACCCAATTTGGAGAGCTGACATGACCAAAGCTGCTGACGCCCTGAAGACCACGGTTGAGCAAATCACCGCAACCAGCAATAAGGCTTTCACCGACACGGTTCAAAAGTCGATGACGGCTATGAACGATGTGAGCGCGCATTCGAAAGAAAACCTCGAAGCCGTTGCCGCTTCCGTCGCCGCCGCCACCAAGGGTGCCGAAACGCTTGGCGCGCATGTCCTGGCTTTCTCGAAGAAGTCAATTGAGGACAATATCGCCGCTGCCAAGGCCCTGACCTCGGCCAAGAGCCTGCAAGAAGCGGTTGAGCTGCAAACCAGCTTCGCCAAGTCGAGCATGGAAACCTTTGTCGCAGAAATGACCAAGATGTCCGAGACCGCCGCGGCCTCGTTCAAGGATACATTCAGCCCGCTGAACGCCCGCGTCACGGCCACGGTCGAAAAGATCCAGGCTGCCCGCTAAGCCTTACGGCCTATCAAAACACAGAGACCTCGGGGCCGATGGCTTCGGGGTCTTTTTGCGTTTGCTCATCCCGACAATTCGACCGTTCAAAAAATGCGCAGGCCCAAAAGAATCGCGGCAAATGTGCTAATCCACCGTTGATTGGTCGGTTAGGCCTTTTAAATCGCATGAGTTTCCATATCTAATTACAAGCGGAAGGGTGACTTCACCCGCCGTTATGGAGTGCTTTGTTGATGGCCGAGCGAAAGCAAGGTGATCAGGATATCGGTGTTGGAATTGGAGTCGTCACGAAGGTTAAGCCGAAGACGCAGAAGCCTTCGCTCTACCGAGTCCTGATTCTGAATGACGACTACACACCGATGGAATTCGTGGTTTATGTGATTGAGCGATTTTTCAACAAGTCGCGCGAAGATGCCACGCGGATCATGCTGCAAATCCATCAACACGGCGTCGGTGTTTGCGGTGTCTTTACTTATGAAGTGGCCGAGACCAAGGTTGCTCAGGTAATCGACAGCGCCCGCCGAAATCAGCACCCACTCCAGTGCACCATGGAAAAGGATTGAGAGGTCGCCTTTGCCTTCGTTTTCGCGCAACCTCGAAGAGACCCTGCATAAGGCGGTCGCCTTCGCCAACCAGCGTAAGCATGAATATTGCACGCTAGAACATTTGCTTCTGTCCTTATCAGAGGACCAGGACGCATCCAATGTGATGCGCGCCTGTGATGTCGATATTGCCGGCCTACGCAAAAGCTTGACCGAATACCTGGATGTCGAGCTGAAATCCCTGATTGTCGAAGATAGCGACGATGCCAAGCCGACGGCGGGTTTCCAGCGCGTCATCCAGCGGGCCGTGATTCACGTCCAGTCCTCGGGCCGTGACGAGGTGACGGGGGCCAATGTCCTGGTCGCCATCTTCTCCGAGCGCGAAAGCCACGCGGCCTATTTCCTGCAAGAGCAGGACATGACCCGCTATGACGCGGTCAATTATATTGCTCATGGCATAGCCAAAAAGCCCGGTGCGTCTGAACCGCGCCCGGTCAAGGGTTCGTCCGATACCGAGGACGGCGAACGTCCAGCGGCCAAGGCCTCAGGTGATGCGCTCGAAGCCTATTGCGTCAATCTCAATGAAAAGTCGCGCCAGGGTAAGGTTGACCCGTTGATTGGCCGCACGGCCGAGGTTGACCGTGCCATCCAGATCCTATGCCGCCGGACCAAGAATAACCCCTTGCTCGTCGGAGATCCTGGCGTTGGCAAGACGGCGATTGCCGAGGGGCTAGCCCGCAAGATCGTCAATCATGAGGTGCCAGAAGTCCTAGCCGGCGCGACCATATTCAGCCTGGATATGGGCTCGCTCCTAGCCGGAACCCGCTATCGCGGCGATTTCGAAGAGCGGATCAAGCAGGTGATGAAAGAGTTGGAGGCGCACCCCAACGCCATTCTCTTTATCGACGAGATCCATACCGTGATCGGGGCTGGAGCCACCTCTGGCGGAGCCATGGATGCGTCCAACCTGCTAAAGCCAGCCCTGGCATCGGGCACGCTGCGCTGCATGGGCTCGACGACCTATAAGGAGTTTCGTCAGCACTTCGAAAAGGACCGTGCCCTCGTACGCCGGTTCCAGAAGATTGATGTCAATGAGCCGACCATTGAGGATTCCATCAAGATCCTTAAGGGCCTGAAATCCTATTATGAGGACTTTCATAAGCTCAAATACACCAATGAGGCGATCAAGGCGGCGGTTGAGCTGTCGGCGCGTTACATTACCGATCGCAAACTGCCCGATAAGGCCATCGATATCATTGATGAGGCCGGGGCCTCGCAAATGCTGGTGCCCGAAGCCAAGCGCAAAAAAACCCTGGGCGTGAAGGAGATCGAGGCCATTGTTGCCAAGATCGCCCGCATCCCGCCCAAGTCCGTGTCCAAGACCGATGCGGAGTCGCTGAAAAGCCTTGATGCCGATCTGGAACGGGCCGTGTTTGGCCAAGGCCCTGCGATCAAGCAACTCTCCAGCGCCATGAAGATGGCTAGGGCCGGCCTGCGCGATCCGCAAAAGCCGATTGGCTGCTATCTGTTCTCTGGCCCGACTGGGGTTGGCAAGACCGAGGCGGCCAAACAATTGGCCATGACCCTGGGTATCGAGCTTTTGCGCTTTGATATGAGCGAATACATGGAGCGGCACACGGTCAGCCGCCTGATCGGCGCGCCTCCTGGCTATGTCGGCCATGACCAAGGCGGTCTTCTGACCGACGCGGTTGATCAGCACCCGCATGCCGTGGTCCTGCTCGACGAGATCGAAAAGGCCCACCAGGATGTCTATAATATCCTGCTCCAGGTCATGGATCACGGCGTCCTGACCGATGCCAATGGCAAGAAGGTCGATTTCCGCAATGTGGTCCTGATCATGACCACCAATGCCGGGGCGGCCGACAGCCAGCGCAATGTCATCGGCTTTGGCCGCGGCAAGGCGGAAGGCGAGGATGAGGCGGCGATCAAGCGGATCTTCTCACCGGAATTCCGCAACCGTCTGGACTCGGTGGTGGCCTTTAAGCCGCTAACGGCCGAAATCATCCGTCAGGTGGTGCACAAGTTCGTTATGCAGCTTGAGGTCCAGTTGGCCGATCGCGGCGTGACGATCGAGCTGGCCGACGATGCCGCCGACTGGCTGGCCAAGAACGGCTTTGACGAGCTTTATGGCGCAAGGCCCCTGGCCCGTGTCATCCAAGAGCATATCAAGATGCCTCTGGCCGATGAGCTCTTGTTCGGCAAGCTGGTTAAGGGCGGCCATGTCAAGGTCAAGCTGATCGACGGCAAGATCGGCTTTGACATCGAAAGCGGCAAGGGCGGTGGTACGGCCACCGAAGCCGATGAGGCTGAACCCGAAATGGCGGGTTAACACGGCTTCACCTGTCGGAGGTAACTCCGACAGGTGAAGCCTTTATGGCCCGGTTGGAATCAGCGGGTGTTTAAAGCGTCAGCTTCTGTAAACTGAGCGTTAGGCGGCGACCATGGGTTGGCTTGGTCTCGTCAATTCGAGCTTCTGCCTTGAAAGTTCGCCCATCTCTGCTAGGGCCGCGTCGGCGTTATCCCCAGCGAGGCTTGCCTCTACAATTTGACGAATCAGCGCTCGCCTACGAGTCTCGATCAATTGAAGCGTATCAATAAGCTCATTTTCGCGTTCAAGTGTCATGATCGACCTCCGACCTGAATCGAATTATAGAACAAAACTTCAATAACGTTTAAACCTTAATCAGTCCCTTGCAAAGCTACCTGGGACGCGATCAAACGCGCGAGCACACGAACAGTCTCGACATTCTGCGACCGGACGTCTTGAGGGTTGCGCCTGAAGCGGTCGGGTTTATCACTTGTCGCGGTTATAATACCCCAGATTTCGTCGTTGGCTCCAATCTTGATCGGAATTGCTGCAGCAGAGACGTACAAGTCTCGGTCTTCGACAGGTTGATTTCCCTGTTGATAGAAGTATTTCCCACCCCATTGGCTATCACGTGCATCCGCTACAACGAGCTCTTGATTGTCATGCCAAGCCCAGCCGGTGAAACCTTGCTGCCTCTTCCAAGACCGGGCAGCCTTGGTCTCTCCGAAGCGATTAGCCCATTGAACGGCAATACGTTCCATGCGTTCGTCATCGCCAACGCCTGTTTTTTGAAAAATCGAAAAGGCCCACCTTTCCCCGTGATCAAAGCCGATGCTTGCAGTTAGATTAACACTTGCTACCCTTAGAATGGTTTCAACGAGAACATTTATGGGCGCTGTCGCCGGAATTTGTTCGCATGCCTCATAAATGCCTTCCTGCATATCCAGCAAGGCACGCCTTTTGTCGTCGAGTTGCAGCAGATCTTTGCGTTCAACGACATAGTGTTTAGCCATTCGGATATAAGTCTTGGCCTTATGCAACAAATCACTGGAGTCTTCAGTTACTAGCACGATCAGCAATCCACCAACTGCAGACATCACGAGGCCGATAGTAACAAGCACCCCTTTGAGGGCAGTAAATTCGCCTCCTGTGGTCGGCAAAATGGAAACACCGAGTGCGCCTCCGAATGCGCTTATTGCAGCACCGCCAATAACAAGGATGACCTTGATCGCCTTTTGCCAACGGCTAGCTGAGCGCAACTTTTCGATAAGGCGCTCCCATAGGTCCGCATCTTCAGTAGCTAAGTCAAACTCGTTCAACGATATTACCTGCAAAGCCCAGAGCCGGAACCAACCGACGCTGTCTTAGATGGGTGCAAAGGTCAACCGGCGCGGGTGATAATCGTGTGCTCAAATTTGGACACACTCTCGACGTACCTGGATCATCTTCAGGCCTGATCCAGATAAAACAAAGTTCCCAAAAGTGAGCTTAGATGCACTGTAATCGGAATTTATGGAAAAATTTGACACAGAACGTGGAAACCTAGCTATTCAAAATAGCGATTGTGCTTTGCCCTTTTCAATCGGCAGGCTGGGCCTGTATTAGTCGGCCATGACCCAATCAGATACTGCCCTGCCCACAGATGGCCTGACCCTTGTCCAGGCCTGGGCGGCGGCGCGGCGGCGGCTTGAAGCGGGCGGCATTGAAGGTCCCGTCATCGATGCGCGGCTTATGCTTGAGGCGGCGGCAGGCGCGCGGCGGACTGATATTGTTACTGACCCGTATCGCTTGCTGAGCCTTGACCAGATTCAGACCCTGGACAGTTATCTGACCCGTCGTGTGGCGCGGGAGCCGGTCAGCCATATTCTGGGCAAGAAGGGCTTTTGGACCATAGAGCTAAAGGTCACGCCCGATGTGCTGACGCCCAGGCCCGACACTGAGGTCATTGTTGATTATGTGCTCAAGACCCTGAAACCGGATCAGCCCCTGCATTTGCTGGATCTAGGCGTCGGGTCTGGGGCCATCCTCTTGGCCATATTGAGCGAGCGGGTCATGGCCACTGGCCTTGGCGTCGATATCTCGCCAGCTGCTCTAGAGGTGGCCACCGAAAACGCTGCCTTGATGGGCCTGGGTGACCGCGCCCAGTTCCTGCATGCTGATTGGACCGAGGGCCAGCCTGATGGGCAATATGATCTGGTTGTCTCCAATCCTCCCTATATCGCCTCGGCAGTGATCGAGACCCTGGAGCCGGAGGTCCGGGTCCATGAGCCGCGCCTGGCCCTCGATGGCGGCAAGGACGGGCTTGATGCCTATCGCACGCTGGCCGGTGAGATCTTGCGGGTCCTAAAGCCAGGCGGCCTGTTTGCCGTCGAAATCGCCCATGATCAGTCCAGGCCGGTCGAGGCCTTGATGCGGCATGCGGGGGCCAAGGGCGTGCGTACGCTCAAAGACTTGTCCAATCGTCATCGTGTAGTGATTGGAACAAAAAATCTTTGAAAATCTGCTTGGAAAAACCGAATCTATTGGTTAGAGACGTATCAGTCTCCAATTATTCATCGAAGAATCGGGCGCGTTCGTCTTAAGGCGTTCACTCCAAAGCTTTGATAGTCTTAACCTCGTCAAACTTTCAGTCGATTCATCGGCCGACATAGACGGCGGGCCGGGGACAAGGAACCACACTCGTTTTCAATCTGGACATTCAAGGGGAATTCCCCGTCCCGACAGAGGCTTCAGCCCAAGACCCCTATACCGCCATTCTTGGCCGTTATGCGTCCGGCGAACCAGGTCACCGAACAAAAGCATGAGAGATTTCAAAGGAATGAAACGGCAGCGCGGCCGTGGTCGACCTGGGGGGAACCAAGGCGGCAATGGCGGCGGTAAGCCGCCGCAAAATGCCAATCGCGCATTTGAGTCTAATGGCCCCGACGGCGTTAAGATCCGCGGCCATGCTCAGCACGTGTTCGAGAAGTACCAGCAACTGGCGCGTGACGCCTCTTCGTCCGGCGACCGAGTTCTGGCAGAGAACTATCTGCAACACGCTGAGCATTATTTCCGAGTCTTGAGGGCGGTTCAGCCGCACCGCACAGCCGCCGAAATTCTTGGCCGGGATTCGATTGCCTCTGGCTTTGATATCGATTTCGAAGATGAGACCGGTGAAGATCAGGCCGATGCTCAAGAGGTCGGCCAAGAGGCTGGCCAGGGTGGTGAAGCTCGGCAAGATCAGCGCCATGATCAGGGTCGCAACGACCAGGCTCGCCAAGAGCAATCGCGCCGCGATCGTGAACGGTCCTATAATCGCGACCGCAATGAGCGCCAGCCTGACAATCGTCAACCCGATCAGGCCGGTGACGGCGAACGGTACCAGGGCGAGCGCCCTCAGGGTGAACGTCAGGAACGCCGCGAACGGCCGCAGCGCCCCTATCGCGATGACCGCCGCGAGCGCTATGAGCCGCGCGAGCAGGGCGAGCAACGTGCTGACCCGCTAGCCATTGTCGAGCCGCAATCCACACCCCTGACCCAGGATATGGCCGAGCCCGTTAGTTCACCCGTTTTGCGGTCAGAAGATGGCTCAACCAGTCATGCGCCGGCCTTTTTGCAGTCGCGGTCTGAGCCGATTGAAGAGGCAGCGGTGGCCAAGCCGCGTCGGCGTCGGGTACCCCGGGCAACTGACGCTGGGGAGTCCGCATCGGCTTCGGACGGCACTGACGAAACCTAGTCGCTGCTTATTCGGCACAAAAAAGCCCCGCATCATTAAGGCGGGGCTTTTTCTTGGCTTGGGCTAAGGCGGGTTTAAGCGGCTGAGCTTTCGATAACCTCATGTGGGTCGCGCAGCACATAGCCGCGGCCCCAGACGGTTTCGATATGGTGCTCGCCGTGTGCCGCTGCGGCCAGCTTCTTGCGCAGCTTGCAGATAAACACGTCGATAATCTTCAGTTCCGGCTCGTCCATGCCCCCATAGAGGTGGTTGAGGAACATTTCCTTGGTCAGGGTCGTGCCCTTGCGCAGCGAGAGCAGTTCCAGCATCTGGTATTCTTTGCCGGTCAGGTGCACGCGAATGCCATTCACCTCGACCGTCTTGGCATCCAGATTGACTGTGATATCGCCAGTCTTGATCACCGACTGCGAATGACCCTTGGAACGACGTACAACCGCATGAATGCGGGCAACCAACTCATCCTTATGGAAGGGCTTGGTCATATAATCATCAGCGCCGCCGCCCAGGCTCTTAACCTTGGTATCGATTTCCGATGAGCCAGACAGGATCATGACAGGTGTATTGATCTTACCGACCCGAAGATTGCGCAGCACATCCATGCCGGACATGTCGGGCAGGTTCAAATCGAGCAGGATCAGGTCATAATCATAGATCTTGCCCAGATCGATGCCTTCTTCCCCCAGATCGGTGGTATAGACATTGAAGCCTTCAGCCTTGAGCATCAATTCGATGCTCTGCGCCGTGGCGCTATCATCCTCAATCAGCAATACCCGCATTCGCCCATCTCCGCCCGTGACGATGTCATAACAATAATTATCACTATCAACACAACAACCTTAACCAGAGGTTAGCGCCGAAATTGCTTCTGTTTGGTTAACGATTATTGACCATAATTTACCTCTAGGGTGATTTGCGCCGGGGCGGCAAGGGGGCGCATTAACCATTTTTCTAATTGGAATCATTTGGTTAAATTAGGGGCAGGGCCCTGATTTCGGGTGTGCGCCTCACCCAGCCGTCAAGCCTAAAAGATGATGAATTTCGGCAATTGGCTAGGTTTGCGTTCATATTTGTAAAAATCGGCACGGCTGTGATTCGTCGATTTTTTAGCGCTTTTGCTGAAGAATTCGCCTTCGAAATGGCCAATTTCAGATCTTCGAATGCAGGCGAGCTGGGTTAGGCCTATAAATAAAATGACCATTCCGACCTGCTCAGAATCGCTCGACTCTGTTTGAGACGATCAAAGGATACTGACGACGTGCAAGCTGATCCGCCCAATCGTTTGCCCAGCTATCAAGCGACGCGAGCTTTCCGATTAGCGCCACTCCAAGGTCGGTCAGGGCGAAGCCGTCATCGCCAAGTTCAATCAAGGCGAGCGCCCTTAGGTCTTTCATCCGCTTGTTCATCAGCGTTGGGGAAACGTCTTCGCACCGTGCGCGAAGCGCGCGAAATGTAGCGCTGCCATGGCCAAGTTCCCACAACAGTCGCAATGTCCATCTCTGCCCCAAAACATCAAGAAGCGCCATAATGGGGCGGCCGGTGCTTGAACCGCGAACGCGTGTTCCGGGTAGCTTTGTCACATCTCAAATCCTGATTGACGCTACAATAAAAGTAGCATAGTGTTCCGCTACCGAGTTTGTAGCATGTAGGCTGATGATGACAAATCGTTTGAGTCCAGTATCGGAGCCTTTTCAACCCGATATCGCGGTAGCGCTGGCGGCATATCCGCAGCAGGATGGATACATATTGAGCTTATTTCGGACCTTCGCAAACAGCCTGCGGTTCCTCAAGAAGGGTGTCCCAAATCTTTTGGATCGGGAAAGTCCGCTGTCTTTGCGTAACCGCGAGATCGTAATTCTGCGCGTCACCGCCAACAAGAATTGCGAATATGAATGGGGGGTCCATGTGAGCGTATTCGCAGCCGCTGCCAAGTTTTCGCAAACACAAGTCGAAGCGACGAGATCGAGATCCGTTGATCCGGATTTGTGGTCTGAGCCAGAGGCAAACCTATTGAGGGCGATCGACGGATTGTGCGCAACAGGCCGGATCGGGGATGATGTGATCGCGCAATTTGAAAGCAATTGGACGAAAGAGCAACAGCTTGAAATTTTTGCCCTTTGTGGGGCCTATCACACGATCAGCTTCGTCGCCAATACCGCGCGTTTGCCCAACGAGCCCTTTGGAGCGCTTTTCCCTTAAGCGGGATAGGGTCGGATATTCATGAATATGCGGGTGGAAAGTTTAGACGAGCTTTTTGGACTGGAATTCTTTCTACCGGGAGAATGATGGTTCCGTAATGATCAGAATCGCCAAAGTCTGATACAGGTTGAAATGGCGTAATTGTCCTTTGGGCCCTTAAGTCGATTGGCTGCGGGTGGCCGGGGGGCGGGTCTCAGGAAGTGCCATGGATAGCCTGATCTCTGCTGTCGAAAGGGTTGATCCGCTCGAGATTTATTGGCGGGTGGTTACGATGAAAAGGCAGTGATATAGTCTGTGTAAAAATTCAACCCAAAGGGTATTGCGCATTCTAAGGATGCATTTTAACTCTTGCTAGTGAAGGGTCCTGGCGACCCACCAACTCGGGAGGTAAAGATGTTAAGATCGATGATTATCATTTTCTCTGCCTTGATGCTGGTGTCCATTCCACTCAGTTCATATGCAGAACCAAGTCAAATCTTTGTAATAGAAAAATCTGCGCAGAGTAATGATTCGCAATCCATTCCAAAAATGACAAAAGTAAATAACTTTTGTTTCAGTTGGTCCAATAATTGCTCCGGATCATCGTATTCTGCATTCAATCCTTGGAACGATTTTGGCCGAAGAGAACGCGAACGTTGTAAGGAGGAATGCGATCAAGATCACGATATGGGTATGTTAATGTGTAAAATTCATTCGACAAGTGCAAACGTCGCTATATGCCGTTCGAAAGTCATGGAAGTATACGGTCGTTGCCTAAGGCAGTGCGGAAGGCGGTAAATTGATTGGCAGTGGGAACTTCGATGAAAAAGGTAGATCGACCCTACGAAACCTTAGTTTCGACTCAGTACCGGTTTCGTCCAGAGGGCGAGACTGAGTTTGTAGTGGCCACCTTGGAAGTTTCTAAACCGTTTGTGATCAATGAAATGGCCGAGGCGGGCGCGGCGGTTCGGTTTGTGCCCTTTGATCCCGAATGGATGGTCATATATGGGGTCGATTTCTTTCAGGCCCTTCAATTGGCCTTCAATCTCGCGGATGATCGGGTGGAAAGTGCCGAAGAGCGGTTTGAACTGGAACTCTTTTTACCGGGAGAATGATGGTTCCGGTTTGTTCAAAAAGTTAGAATCTGTTGATGAAAGTACGCTCTCTTTACCTCGCGCAATGCGCTCGCCGATAGTTTGATTCGCGATGGGAACTCCGATGAAAAAGGTAGATCGATCCTACGAAACCCTGGTTTCGAGACAGTACCGATTTCGTCCAGAGGGCGAGAGCGGGTTTGCAGTAGCGACCTTGGAAATTTCCAAACCGTTTGAGCCAAGTCATTTGGCCGAGGCTGGCGCAGCGGTTCGGTTTGTGCCCTTTTATTCCGAATGGAGGGTCATACATGGGATCGATTTATATCAGGCGCTTAGATTGGCCTTCAAATTCGTAGATTATCTGGTGGAAGGTGCCGAATATCGGTTTGAACTGGAACTCATTTTACCGGGAGAATGATGGTTCCGGTTTGTTCAAAAAGTTAGAATCTGTTGATGGAAGTACGCTCTCTTTACCTCGCGCAATGCGCTCGCCGATAGTTTGATTCGCGATGGGAACTCCGATGAAAAAGGTAGATCGATCCTACGAAACCCTGGTTTCGAGACAGTACCGATTTCGTCCAGAGGGCGAGAGCGGGTTTGCAGTAGCGACCTTGGAAATTTCTAAACCGTTTGAGCCCGGTGATTTGACCGAGGCGGGCGCAGGGGTTCGGTTTGTCCCCTTTGATCCCAATTGGACGGCCATACATGGGATCGATTTATATGAGGCGCTTAGATGGGCCTTCAAATTCGCGGATATGCGGGTGGAATGTTTCGAAGAGCAGTTTGAACTGGAACTCATTTTACCGGGAGAATGATGGTTCCGTGATGCTCAGAATCGCCAAAGTCTGATACAGGTTGAAATGGTGTAATTGTCGGTTGGTCCCTTAAGTCGATTGGCTGTCGGTAGCCGAGGGGCAGGCCTCAGGAATTGCCATGGAAAGCCTGATCTCTGTTGTCCAAAGGGTTGATCCGCTTGAGGTCTATGGCCGGGTGGCCTCGGTCAATGGCTTGTTGATCGAGGTGCGGGGCGGTCTGTCGCGGTTGCCGATTGGCGGGCGGGTTGAGATTGCACGCGGCGGGGCTGAGCCCCTGATTGCCGAGGTGGTCGGCTTTGGCGAAAATCGCGCGCTTCTTATGCCGTTTGGCCCGGTCGAGGGCGTGGCCCCGGGGGCGGAGTTTCATGTTCTTGCCGATGGGGCCGTGGTCCGTCCAAGCCTGGCCTGGAAGGGCCGGATTGTGAATGCGTTTGGCGAGGCGATTGACGGCAAGGGGCCTATGCCCCAGGGGGCAATACCCTATTCGCTGCGCGCCGCGCCGCCCGCCGCCCATAGCCGGGGCCGGGTGGGCGAGCGGCTAGACCTTGGTGTGCGTTCGATGAATGTCTTTACCACCTGTTGCCGCGGCCAAAGGCTGGGTGTGTTTGCGGGCTCTGGGGTGGGTAAGTCGGTGCTCTTGTCCATGCTGGCGCGGCAAGCCGATTGCGATGTGGTCGTGGTTGGCCTGATCGGCGAACGCGGCCGCGAGGTCCGCGAATTTATCGAAGAGACGCTTGGTGAGGCCGGGCTGGAGCGCGCCATTGTTGTCGTCGCGACCTCTGATGAGCCCGCACTGAAGCGACGCCAGGCGGCCTATCTGACCCTGACCCTCGCGGAATTCCTGCGAGACCAGGGGCTGGAAGTGCTTTGCCTCAGGGACTCCGTCACCCGCTTTGCTATGGCCCAGCGCGAGATTGGCCTAGCGGCCGGCGAGCCCCCGACCACCAAGGGCTATACCCCGACCGTATTCAGCGAATTGCCAAAGCTGCTGGAGCGGGCAGGGCCGGGGCCTGTGCTCGCCGATGGCAGTATGGGCGGCCCGATTACCGGCCTTTTCACCGTCCTAGTCGATGGCGACGACCACAATGAGCCGATCGCCGATGCCGTGCGCGGGATCTTGGACGGGCATATTGTTATGGAGCGCGCCATTGCCGAGCGCGGCCGCTTCCCCGCGATCAATGTCTTAAAATCCATCAGTCGAACTATGCCCGCCTGTCAGTCCATGCGCGAACGGGGAATCGTGACCGATGCGCGCCAGACCCTGTCGGCCTATGCCAATATGGAAGAATTGATCCGGATCGGGGCCTATCGAACCGGTGCCGATCCCCAGATCGACCGCGCCATTGCCTTAAACCCGGCCCTCGAAGGCTTTTTGGGTCAGGATAAGGACGAGGTTGCGGATCTCGATACTAGCTTTAATCGCCTGGCGGACATTCTGGGTCTGGAATCTGAATGAGCCGCTGGACCAAGTCTCTGATCCGGATTGCCAATCACGAGGTTGAGACCTTGCAAAAACAGGTCGCCGAGATCGTGGGGCGCAGGCTTGAGGTCCAGGCCCATCAGGCCCGCCTTGAGGCCGAAGCCCAGGCGGAAGCGCAGCATGTGCGTGAAAATCCCGATTCTGGGCTGTCGCATATAGCCTATATGGCGGGTGTCCGGCTAAAGCGCCAAGCCTATGACCAGGCCCTAGCCGGGCTGGACCAGGAAGAGGAAAAGGTGCGCCAGGCCTTGGCCAGGGCGTTTGAAGCGCTGAAAAAATACGAAATTGTGGCGCAGAATATGCAGTTGGCAGAAGACCGCGAACTGGCGCGCCAAGAAACGGCTATGCTGGACGAGATGGGCCTAAGGCTTTCGCAGCACCGGGCCGATTATTCGTCTGAGGCCTGAGGCGTATTGGCTTCACGCAGGGCGCGTAGATCGTCGCTAATGCGGAATATGGCGACATAGAACTCGCACATGGCCCGCCACAAAAGCGTGACGGCCCCCAGCACCAAGATCCCGCCGACCAGGACGGGAATGGCGATCAAGATCACGATATGGGTATGTTAATGTGTAAAATTCATTCGACACGTGCAAACGTCGCTATATGCCGTTCGAAAGTCATGGAAGTATACGGTCGTTGCCTAAGGCAGTGCGGAAGGCGGTAACTTGATTGGCAGTGGGAACTTCGATGAAAAAGGTAGATCGACCCTACGAAACCTTAGTTTCGACTCAGTACCGGTTTCGTCCAGAGGGCGAGACTGAGTTTGTAGTGGCCACCTTGGAAGTTTCTAAACCATATCGGATTAAACAATTG
>JBILKO010000056.1:0-15253 GCA_044376615.1 Caulobacteraceae bacterium | reverse complement strand
CTGGCCCTTTATTCCGGCCCAGCCCCTATTTGGGCTTGATCCACTGAAGCACGAGACCGACCGGATTGTTGCGCCGATGTCGGCCGTGATTTTTGCCCTGTTCACCATCCCGCTTTTCCTGTTCACGCCCGATGAGCCCAAGACCGGCAGCAGCTTTGCCGAGGCCCTCCGCGGCGGTATGCGGACCTTGCGCGGCATGCTGGGCACCCTGCGCGGCCACAGGGATGCGGCGGTGTTTTTGGGCGCGCGGATGATCTATGTCGATGCCATGACCGCCCTGCTCCTCTTCAGCGGAGTCTATGCCGCCGGGGCCATGCATTGGGGCGTGCTCGACATGCTGATCTTTGGCGTGACTTTGAGCGTATTTGCCGTCTATGGCGGCTTTTTCGGCGGCTGGCTCGATGGCCGGTTTGGGCCCAAGCGTGCGGTTCAGATCGAGATCATGGGCACGATTCTATGCCTGCTTGGTATGCTGGGAATGCGACCCGACCGGCTGTTCTATTTTTGGGCCTATGACCCGGCAGCCCATGCCAAGGTCTGGAATGGACCCTTTTTCACCACCTTGCCCGAGCTTTTGTACCTATTCTTAGGCTTTGGCGTGGCGGTGTTTGTCACGGGTTCTTATGCTTCTAGCCGCACGCTTTTGACCCGGCTGATTCCTGCCAACCAGACTGGCACATTTTTTGGCCTCTATGCCTTGTCCGGCACAGCGACCGTCTGGCTCGGGTCCTTGATGGTGCAGCTGTTTACCGGCTGGTTTAAGTCCCAGCAGGCGGGACTGATGTCGATTGCCGGTATGATGCTGATTGGGTTTGTCGCCCTTTGGTTCGTAAAGGGCGGTCAAAGACAGGTGGCCTGACCTAGAATTGTCGCCAAGCCTGGGCTAAGCCGTTGCTATGCGGCATAAAACCTTGATCAAGCGGGACTGGCACGATCCGGTCCAGGTCTTGTCTGGCTTGTCCCAGCAAGGCCTGGTTATCGCCCTCTTGTCCGATGGCAGCCCAGCGCGTGGCCGCTGGTCCTATCTTGCAGCTGAACCGGCTGAGGTTTTGGACATTGCGCCCAGTGATCAGCGCGATGCATTTATGGCGCTGGATGCCTTGCTTGGGCCCCTGAATGATGCCCCGTTCGACCAAGACCCCAACTTGCCACCGTTTCAAGGCGGGCTCATGGGTCTGGCCAGTTATGAGTTTGGCGCTCGGGCTGAGCCTGTATCTCTGGGCCGCGACAAGGACTGGCCAGACCTGATTTGTGGCCGGTTTGATGGCCTTCTGGCCTTTGATCATCAAGAGCGGGTGGTCTGGGCGATTGGCGCTGGACCAAAATGCAAGGAAAATGCGGATCAGGCCCTGACCTGGCTGGGCTTACCCTCAAGGTCTGAATACTCGGGCACCCTGGCCGAGCCGCTTGTCCCGATCCTCCTAGCTAAGGCCTATGAGGATTCGGTGGCCCGGGTGATCGAGAAGATCGCGGCAGGCGAGATATTTCAGGCCAATATTGCCCGGGGTTGGAAGGGGCGCCTGCGGTCCGACGCGCAACCGATTGACCTGCTTAGGCGTCTAGTGAACGAGAGCCCTGCGCCGTTTGCGGGGTATCTGGCCTGGAACACCCTCGCGCTCGTCTCTAATTCGCCTGAGCGGTTCTTGCGTATAAGGCAAGGCTCTTCCCGACGAATCGAGGCGCGTCCGATAAAGGGCACGATTGGGCGCGGCAGTGACCTAGTTCACGACCAGGCCCAGATCGAGAGTCTGAAACACAGCCTTAAAGATCGCGCCGAGAATCTGATGATTGTTGACCTGATGCGTAATGATTTGGCGCGGGTTTGCCGGGCGGGCAGCGTTGCGGTACCAGACCTGTTTGCCGTCGAGACCTTTGTGAATGTACACCACCTGGTCTCGACGGTGGTGGGCGAGGTCTTGCCGGGGATAGGTCTTGGCGCAGTCTTGCGGGCCACCTATCCGCCAGGCTCGATCACGGGTGCGCCAAAGGTCCAGGCCATGCAGGTGATTGCTGGGCTTGAGGCACCGCGAGGACCCTATTGCGGCAGCCTGTTTTGGGCAGGATATGATGGGGCCATGGATTCCAGCGTCTTGATTCGTACAACCGCCTTTGTGCGTGATGAAGAGGGCTGGGGGTTCAAGACCCATGCCGGGGCCGGGATCGTCGCCGATAGTGATCCGGTCGCTGAGCGGCGCGAAACCGAAACTAAGATTTCGGCCATCGCAAAGGCCTTGAGCGGGGTGGGGGTATGACGGCGGACCTGCCTTTAAGCGATCGCGGCCTATTGCTCGGCGATGGCCTGTTTGAAACCCTTTTGGCGGTTGACGGCGTTTTGCAGGCGCCTGCTGCCCACCTGGCCCGGATGGATCTGGGCTGCACCGCCCTTGGCTTGCCCCAGCCAGATCATGATCAGGCGCTGGTCATAATGCAGGCGGCGATCAAGGCCGCTGGGCTTGAAACAGGCCGGGCGGCGGTACGGCTAACCTATACGGCTGGAAGCGGCGGGCGCGGCCTGGTACGGCCACACCCGCTCGCACCTCGCCTATTTGCCACAGCCGCCTCCAGCGCCCCGCCTGCCGCACCGGCCAAGCTGGTCCTTGCTAGCATAAGACGAAATGCCAGCTCACCGACCGCTCACCACAAGACCCTGGCCTATCTGGATAATGTTATGGCCCGGCGCGAGGCCCTAGCGCTGGGTGCTGATGAGGCGGTGATGCGCAATACAGAAGGCCACCTGGCCTGCGCCGCTGCCTCTAACTTGTTTTGGGTAACAGAGGGCGTTCTGATGACGCCTGACCTTTCCTGCGGCGTCTTGCCAGGGATTATGCGAGCAAGGGTCCTGGCGGCGGCTTCGGCGCTTGGCCTGGCGGTGCAGCTTGCCAAGGCACGGCCGGAAGCGCTCTATCAGGCGGAGACGATCTTCCTGACCAATAGCCTCAATGGCCTCTGGCTTGTTAGTCATTGGCAAGGCCAGCCAGTGGCCGAAAGCGTGAAGGCAAAGGCTCTGGTGCGAGCCCTGATCGATCAGGTCTCGTCCGGGGTTTGAGCGGGCCGCGTGCGGTAATCGCCAAAATCGCCGTCGCGCTGATCCAGGGCCTGGCGAACGCCCTGGCGGAAATTGGCAAAGGTGGTGCGCGAGGACTCTGTGGTTAGGGCCAGGGCCTGGATATCGGTTCCGGCCCGGATGGCGGCCCTTAGGCCCATGACCTCCATAGCCCTATGTACCGAGCGCTTATTGATCTGCTGCACATCGGTCGGGATCTTGGCGACCCGCTGGGCCATGGCCAGGACCTCGGCCTCAAGCTGGTCGGCCGGAAAGGCGCGATTGGCAAACCCGACGCGAACGGCTTCAAGCCCATCAATTGCATCGCCGGTCAGCATCATTTCCATGGCCGGGCGCAGGCCGCTGAGCCAGGGATGGAACTGGTTATCAGGCGGGCTCATCATCCGCACCGGCGGATAGCCGATCTGGGCATCTTCGGCGACATAGACCAGGTCACAGGCTGTGGCCAGCTCAGAGCCGCCTGCCAGGCACCAGCCATGCACCTGACCAATCACCGGCTTGGCCAGGTCCCAGATGCGAAAACAGCCCTCAACCACATGCCGCGCCCACTGGCCTGGTCCGCCAGCCGTGGCATAGGGTAGGGGCTGGCGCGCACCCTCGCGCGACAGGTCATAACCCGCCGAGAAACACTCGCCCGCCCCGCGCAGGATCACGACCCGCACGGTCTCGTCACGGTCAGCGGCCTCAAGCGCGGCAAACAACTCTCCACGCAGGGCATTGGATAGGGCATTGCGCTTGTCTGGCCGGTTCAGGGTCAGGCGGCGAACAAACGGGGCGGGATTATCGATTAAGATCAGGTCAGGCTCGCTCATAGGGGTCCTCCGGCTCTTGTTTTTTACCAACCTGCACTTGGACCGGGGCCTGGGCAATCTCTGTTTCGGACTTGGTATGACAGGGGGTGCGTATTTGCACATTGGCCACTAGATTAGGGTTTGTGATTTGCCCCTTGGTCCTAAGGTCGCCCTATGTCTGTGCTCTTATCTGCCCCGGCCGATGGCCCTGTGATCCCGATCATTGCGGTGAGCCAGGCGGATTGGCCAGGTGTCTTAGACGCGCAGCCTGGTCGACTAGCCGCCCTCGCGGATATGGCGGGTTTTAAGGCCAAGGCTGGCGAGGTCTTGTTGGTTCCGGCTCACGACGGGGCCTTGGAGCAGGTGGTGTTTGGCCTCGGGCATCCTTCGAACCCCGCCGCAGCCGCACGCAGCTTTCGCGCCCTGCCGAGCAAATTGGGGCAAGGTCAGTTCGGTCTAGACCAAAAAGGCGAAGGCCTGGATCAGAGCACGATTGGCCTGGCCTGGGCCTTGGGCAGCTACAGTTTTGATCGCTATAAGTCTCAAGCCTCTAAGCCCTCGTCGCAACTGGTCGTCGGCGCTGGGGTCGATGCTCAATCCATCTTGCAGATTGCGCAGGCCTGCGCCCTCGCCAAGGACATGGTCAATACCCCGGCCAATGACATGGGTCCGGCTGAGATTGAGGCCGTAGCGCGAGACCTCGCCAAGCGCTTTGGGGCCGAGATCTCGGTGGTTACGGGCGACGATCTGCTGACCCAAAACTATCCCGCCGTGCATGCGGTTGGCCGCGCATCGCATGAAAGCCGTGCCTCGCGCATGATTGAGATCACCTGGGGACGGCCAGAGCATCCGCTCATCTGCCTGGTCGGCAAGGGCGTGGTGTTTGATACGGGCGGGCTGGATATGAAGCCATCGGCCGGTATGCGGCTGATGAAAAAGGATATGGGCGGGGCGGCCCATGCCCTGGCGCTTGGTCAGCTGATTATGGTCGCAAACCTGCCTGTGCGGCTGGTGATCCTGACGCCGGTGGTGGAAAACGCTATTTCAGGCGATGCCATGCGCCCGGGCGATGTCCTGGCCTCGCGCAAGGGCCTGACCATAGAGGTGGGCAATACTGATGCCGAGGGTCGCCTGATCCTGGCCGATGCCTTGAGCCGGGCAAGTGAGCTGGATCCCGTTCTGACCATTGATCTGGCCACCTTGACCGGGGCAGCGCGCGTGGCGCTTGGGCCTCAGGTCATTCCGTTTTTCACCGCCGATGAGGCCTTGGCCTCTGAATTGGCCGCTGCGAGCGAGGCCACAGGGGACGCGCTCTGGCGCTTGCCGCTTTGGGCCGGGTATGAGCCGGCCCTGGACAGTGATATTGCCGATCTGAAGAATGACCCCGATGGCTGGGCCCAGGCCGGGGCCATGACGGCTGCCCTATTCTTACAGCGCTTTGCGCCCAAGGGGGCCTGGGTGCATCTGGACATCTATGCCTGGAACCCGCGCAAACAGCCGGGCCACCCTCTGGGGGCCGAGGCCCAGGCCATTTTGGCCTTATTTGCCATGATCAAGGCGCGCTTTGCATGAGCGATCCGCGTCTGACCCCGATTAAGGATGGTGTTGCTAGCCTGTCTCTCGAGGGCAGACTGGTGGCCAGGGCCTATCGCCCCCCGATCCGGATGCAGGTCAGCGCTCCTGTCGCGTCGCTGCGGGTTGCGCCGCAAGGCGACGCCGAACAGGCCGATCAGCTGATTTTTGGTGAGGCCTTTGACCTGATTGAAGAGATTGGCGGCTTTGGCTGGGGCCAGGCCGTGCGCGATGGCTATGTCGGCTATGTCGATACGGAGGCCCTGTCAGCGCCGGTTCTAACGTCTACCCATCGCATTAGCGCCTTGCGGACCTATGCCTTTAGCGAGCCGAACATCAAGTCAGCCATTATTGGTCTCTATAGTCTCAATGGCCTCGTCACGATCGAGGATCGCGAGGGCCGGTTTGTGAAGGCGGCCAGGTCGGGATGGTTTGTCGAGCACCATTTGTCCGAGATTGGCCAGTTTGCGTCTGATCCTGTGGCCATAGCCGAGCAATTTCTCGGCGCGCCCTATCAATGGGGCGGGCGCGAAAGCCTGGGCCTGGATTGTTCGGGCCTTGTCCAGCAAGCCTATTATGCCTGTGGCCGCGCCTGCCCGCGCGATACCGATATGCAGCAGGCGGCTTTTAGTCAGGATGTTGATCCGGCTGATCTCGCGCGCGGCGACCTCGTATTCTGGCGCGGCCATGTCGGTCTGATGCGCGATGCGCGGACCCTTATCCATGCTAATGCCCATCACATGATGGTGGCGAGCGAGCCACTCGATCAGGCTATAGAACGCATAAAGGCCGCAGGCAGTGGTCTGCCTACGGCCTATAAACGTTGGGGCTTGCCAGGTTGAGCGGCGGTTAAGCCGCTGGTTTAGCCGCGTCAGCGGCTGGTGCCTCCCCTGCCGCTGGTGCTGCCGCGTCTGCTGCTGGCGCTGCCGCCGCCGCAGGATTTGGCGCGGGGATGGGCAAGGTTGAGCCAAGGCTGTGCAGATATGCAATGATATTGATGCGGTCTTCGGTCTTTTTCAGGCCGACAAAGCTCATCTTGGTGCCGGAAATATACTTCTGCGGGGCGGCCAGGAAGGCATTGATGTGCTCATAGTCCCAAACTGGATTCTTGGCCGCAAATTCAGTCAAGCTCGCCGAATAGGCCATACCGCCATGGGTGCCGGGCTTACGGCCCAGGACGCCGTAAAGATCAGGACCAACCAGGTTGGGGCCGCCTTGGGCAAAACTGTGGCAGGAGACGCATTTTTTGGCAACGGCTTCACCGGCAGCAATATCGGCTGTGGGCAGGACTGTGCCCCAATCGATAGGGGCCTCGACCTTGGCCGCGCCGCCAGGAGCGGCTTCTTCAGCCACGGCGATTTCATAGCCCGCCTTCTCGACCGGCTTGGTCTGATAGACAATGCTGGTCAATTCACGAAGGCCGACTATGGCCAGGCCGGTCGCCAAAACGGCGCCAGCGATCTTGTTAAACCCCAGGTCGCTCATGTGTGCTCGTCAGTCCTTCTCGCCGACGCCGATCTCAAAACATCTCAGCGTCCTCTTCTTGCTTTTGCGTCTGTGCCACGCTACCGCCGCAGGTGCAACGCTCCAATTAGGGCGATCGCGTATCGGATCACCGCGCCGCGCCAATTGGTCGCGACATTTGTGAAAGTTTAGCCATGACACCGATCATTGTCATCCCCGCACGGCTTGCAGCGACCCGTTTACCTGGCAAACCTTTAGCGATGATTGAGGGCGTGCCCATGATTGTGCGGGTTTTGCGCCAGGCCGAGGCCGCCAATGCCGGTCCTGTGGCCGTTGCGGCAGGGGATCAGCGAATCATCGATGTGGTTGAGGCCGCCGGAGGCCGGGCCGTCCTGACTGATCCGGCCCTGCCTTCAGGCTCCGACCGGATCTTGGCTGCGCTTCAGGTGCTTGACCCGCAAAGGCGGCATGATGTGGTGATTAATCTGCAGGGCGATATCCCCTTTATCGATCCAGGCGCCCTAGCCGCGTGCGCCGGTCTTTTGGCGCGCGAGCCAAGCTGCGATATTGCGACCTTGATTGCGCCTGAAACCAAGCTCGCCGACCGCACTGATGTGGACATACCCAAGGCTGTCATGGCGATGCAGGGCGGGCGGGAAGGCAGGGCGCTCTATTTCACCCGCTCTAGCCTTTATGGCGATGCGCCGGTCTGGCTGCATATTGGCATTTATGCCTATCGCCGCGCGGCGCTGGAGCAGTTTAATGCCGCAAAGCCTTCACCTTTGGAACAGCGCGAGCGGCTGGAGCAATTGCGGGCTCTGGAAATGGGCCTCTCGATTTGGGCCTCGGTGATGGACTCTTTTCCGATCTCGGTTGATACCCCTGCCGATCTTGAAGCCGCTTGTGCTTTTGCGGCCCGCGCCTAACTGGATTTAAGTGAAATGAGCTCAGGACTTAAAATCGCCTTTCAAGGTGAACTCGGGGCCAATAGCCATGAGGCTTGCAGCCTGCATTTTGCTGACTATGAGCCTGTGCCTTGCGCCACCTTTGACGAGGCGTTTGAGGCGGTGCGTGAGGGCCGTTGTGCCCTGGGGATGATTCCGGTGGAAAACTCGGTCGCGGGCCGGGTCGCCGATGTTCATCACCTCCTGCCCTCGTCTGGCCTAAAGATTATTGCTGAGCGGTTCATGCCGGTGCATCACCAGCTCATCGCCAATAAGGGCGTGACCTTGGACCAGGTGCGTGAGGTCTCTAGCCATGTCATGGCCCTGGCCCAGTGCCGCAAAATCATCAAGGCCCAGGGCCTAACCGCCCATATTGTCGGCGATACGGCGGGCGCAGCGCGGTTTTTGGCTGCGCATCCTGACGCCAGCCAGGCGGCGATAGCCTCGCGTCTGGCCGCAAAGCTCTATGGGCTGGACATTCTGCTCGAAGATGTTGAGGACGCGCACAATAATACGACGCGCTTTATTGTCATGACGGCAGACCCCAACCCGCCCCAGCCGCCAGAAGGCGCGCCATGTGTCACCAGTTTTGTGTTTCGGGTCCGAAACCTGCCGGCGGCGCTTTATAAGGCGCTGGGCGGGTTTGCCACCAATGGCGTCAATATGAGCAAGCTGGAAAGCTATATGGAAAACGGCGTCTTTGCGGCGACCATGTTCTATGCCGAGGTTGATGGTCGCCCAGATGATCCAGGCCTGGATCTGGCCTTCGAAGAACTAGGTTTTTTCACTGACAAGTTCGAAATCCTGGGCGTCTATCCCGCCGATCCATTCCGTACCCTGGTTTAAAGCCTAAAACCCCTCGACCCAGGCCTTCAGGATCTGGTGGGCAATGGCCATGGGCGGCGGTGCAAAGGTGCCCGGCAGTTCGCCCTTAAGGAGGGCAGCGGCTTCATCACGGCTGAACCAGCGCACTTCTTCCAATTCGGTCTGGTCGGGGGTGGCCTCGTCATCGCTGACCTCAGCGATCAGGCCAATCATCAGGCTGGACGGATAGGGCCAGGGCTGGGTGGAATGATAGCGCACCGTGAGGGCAGTCAAGCCGGATTCTTCCATCACCTCGCGGGCGCAGGCCTCCTCGATATTCTCACCAGGCTCCAAGAACCCGGCCAGGGCTGAGAACATGCCCTTGGGCCAAATGGATTGACGGCCAAGCAGGCAGCGCTCGCCAAACACGGGCAGCATGATGACCACAGGGTCAGTGCGCGGAAAGTGTTCGCCCTGGCAGGACGGGCAGACCCGTTTCCAGCCGCCTTCGCGGACCTCACTAGGTTGGCCGCAGGCCGCGCAGAACTTGTGACGCCGCCGCCATTCAAACAGGCTCTTGGCTGTGGCCAATATGGCGGCGTCGGCGCCCGGTAGGCGCATAGCAATGGCGCGCAAGTCTTCAAACCGGCCAAGGCCTTTCAAAGGCCCTTCAGCAGGGTCTGCCGCACCCTCAATATCAAGGGCAAAAACGGCCGTGTCCTTCCAAAGGCCCATAAGGGCCAGGCGCTCTTGACCACCGGCCAATTCCCTCGCCATGTCAGCACGGAGATAGGCAATCTGGACTGCGCGCTTGGTAGGGCCATCTTCAACGAGCGGCTTGCCGTTCCAAAGCGCTACGGCCAGGGACTGGGGGTCATCCAGCTTTTCAGCCAGCCAGGCCTCGTCGGTGCGCCGGTCGCTGACCCGGTTCAGCGGATTGCCCGCAAAGGTATTCAGGCTCGCCTGCAGGGCCATGGGATGTCCTTAAGGATCTAGATAATCGGACCGCCATAGCCCCGCACCCCCTATCCCGCAAGAGGGATGGGCGCTGGTAGGCTGGGAAACGCGTGCCTATTCGGCGGCAGCCTTGACATAGATGGAGCGCTTCACCGTCGAAAACACGCGATGCACCATGGGCTCAAATGCGCTGAGCGGCATGCTGTCATAGGCTGGGTCGAAAGCGGCCTGATCATAGAGGTGGCAGAACTGGGCTGTGTATTCAAAGGCGGGATGGCCCCTAAAAGCTTCGCGCATTTCCCGATCTAGGCCCAGGTGATGGAAGAAGTAATAGCCTTGGAAAATGCCGTGTTGCTCGACCATCCAGTGGTTTTGCTCGCTGACAAAGGGCTTTAAAATGGCTGCAGCGATATCGGCGTGATTTCGAGGGCCCAGGATGTCACCCATATCGTGTAGGAGGGCGCAAACCACGTATTCCTCGTCCCGGCCATCGCGAAAGGCGCGGGTCGCCGTCTGAAGGCTGTGCTGCAGCCGGTCGACTGCAAATCCGCCGCAATCACCGTCGAGCATTTTGAGGTGGGCCAGCACCCGATTGGGCAGTTCCCGAGCAAACGGCTCGAGGGATTTGCCGATGATTTTCCAGTCCTCGGCCGTGCCCTCGGTCATGGCGTGGAACTTGGCAGATTCAGTTGCAATGGAATGATCGTCAGCCATGAGCCTTCTCCCTTATAGGTTTGTCCAATAAATTGCGCCCATGTGGCTATAAGGTCAATCTTTCGTGCGGCGGCAATGGAATGCTGACAAGCCGTCATTGTCGGTTTAGAAGGCGCTCACAGGCGGGCATGATGTAGTGGTAGCCTGCGAGCTTCCCAAGCTTGTCGTGAGGGTTCGATTCCCTCTGCCCGCTCCAACCTCCAGCCCGCTCGGCACTGCCGCGGAGGCGTCTTGGTCCAGTATAGTAGAGCCGCTATTCGTTGGGCCATGGCAGCACTGGCCTTGGCTGCTGCATTATTGACCGAAATCCCATCCATGGCTGAACCTTCCCACGGGCTGGCCGACCAGATCGAGATTTTGAAAAGGCCGCGACTTATTAGGCAGCCGGCCAGCGAATTGTCGGACCTAATTGTCGAACTGATGCCGCGCCTGGGCGCTGGGCCTCTGTCCTGGTCTCCGGAGCTGAAATCATCAGTAATCTGGTTGAGCGATGCACCGCGCCGGACACAAGAGGGCGATATGGCCCGCCAGGCCATTGCCCGTATTCATTTACAAGGCTCAGCTCCCGTTGCCCTGCACCGGTTTCGCCGCGAGGCGGGTTGGACTATTCGCCTGGTGAGCGACCAGGGCTTAGGCAAGGGACCGCGATGGATTGAAATCACGCCGGGCATACCGGGGCGGGGCTGCTTTGGTGATTTTTATCTAGGATGCTTGTTTAACCCACAACAGGTGTTTGGCAGCGCGCCGCTTAACCCAAGACTGATCTGCCGCGCTGGCGATGCGACGAGCTTTAATCAGGCCTACCGCGTCTCTTCGCCCGGCCGTCAGGATATGATGGTGGTCTATAACTATACCAATGCCGCAGAGGACGAGGTGTCCTGGGTCGAGATCCATCCTCTGCGCGAATGGAAGAAATTCTGCCTCGGATCAAAATGAGCAGTCCAAATAAAGGTAATTAACGCTACTTTTTAAGCCCCCGTAAATAATTAGTCATCAATATCGTTTCTAGGACCGGATAATCCGTTCCGCTTTGGCAAAACGCCGACAGTTCCAAAACGGAGCTGCCCCTCATGAAGCGAGATGACGACCATGGGTATGAATAGCATTAACACCAATACCGGTGCGATGACTGCGCTGCAGAATCTGAATAATACTGCAGGCGAGTTACAGACAACTCAAAATCGTATTTCCACCGGCCGTAAGATCGACACCTCCAAAGACAATGGCGCTATCTGGGCGATTGCTCAGGGCCAGCGGTCTCAATCCGCGTCGTTTAATGCGGTGACGGACTCGCTTCGTCGCGGTCAGTCCATCACTGACGTCGCTCTTGCTGCGGGCTCGACGATTTCTGACCTTCTCAATTCAATGAAGGAAAAGGCGCTAGCCGCTTCAGACGTTACCTTGACCACGGCGAGTGTGACGGCATTGAACGAAGACTTTAAGGCCCTGCGTGACCAAATCGCCAAGGCAGTGACCAATGCCAATTTCGACGGTGCTAACCTTATCAAGTCGGGTGGTACCACAATTACGGCGCTGGCCAGTGCTGACGGTACTTCCAAGATTACCATTTCAGCGGTCTCGTTGGCCCTTGGTGGAAGCACCATTTCGGTTGCAGCAACGGCTTCTTTCGCTACTGCCGCAGCCGCTGGGACTCTGGCAGGGACGGTTGGGACCTCGATTACCAATCTGAACGCCGCCTTGGCCAAGATCGGTACCAAGGCCAAGTCTTTGGACACCTATCTGAACTTCGTGTCCAAAATTCAGGACAGCCTAGATTCTGGCGTTGGCAACCTGGTCGATGCCGACCTGGCCAAGGAAAGTGCAAGGCTGCAGTCTCTGCAAGCCAAGCAGCAACTTGGTGTTCAGTCCTTGTCGATTGCCAACCAATCGACATCGATTCTGCAAAGCCTATTCCGATAGGCGATCTTGTTCCGGTCGACGGCTGGTCCGTCGACCGGGGCTTGACGCCTCACAGAGGCGACTGATCCGCCGAGTTGGGAAAGATATGGTGATGCCGAACACCATCAATACCAATGGCTCTGCAATGCTCGCCTTGCAGTCATTTAATCGTAACAATAGCGATCTTGCCGTGACTGAACGCCGGATCTCTACTGGCAAAACAGTCACATCCACCAAGGATAATGGCGCAGTCTGGGCCGTGGCCCAAGGTCAAATGGGCCAGGCAAAGGCCCTAGATGTCGTGACAGATAGTCTGAATCGGGTTCAGTCTATTCTAGATGTGACCTTGAATGTTTCCCAGCAACTGTCCGATGATCTGATTCAGATGAAGTCATTGGCTATGGGTCTGTGGGACCGAACTATCCCAAATGTTGAACGCCAAGCTATTGTTGATCAGATTTCAATTATATCGGGCAACTGGGACAAAAAAGTCAAGTCCGCTACCTTTTCTGGAGTTAACCTTCTAAACTCACCAACGGGCAACGGCACCTTGAGTGTTCCGCTAGATTCTGATTCTTCGGCTAAACTTACCATTACCAAAACCAACTTAACCATTGGCTACTGGTTCAATTGGGTTACCCCATCAATATCGACTACTGATACATTTATTCAAATTTTCATAAACAATCTCAACAGCGCAAATCAGTATGTCGGTGCAGCGATTGCCCAGTACTCATCAAAAACGCGCGAAGTAGCGGCGACGCTAAAGGCGACCGCAACGCGGCAGGACAGCCTAATTGGTGCAGTAGGCAATCTAGTCGATGCTGACATGGGCAAGGAAAGTGCAAGGCTACAGGCCCAGCTGGCCAAGCTGCAACTTGGAGCCCACTCTCTGAGGGTTGCAAACGGCTCGACCTCGATACTGCGCAGCCTGTTCCGACCTGTGACCAGTCTGGCGGCTGTGGCATAAGCCGAAATGGGCGGCGACTGATCTGCTGAACTGATCCAGACGGTCCAGCGCGACGACGCCCCTAGCTCAACCAATACCGAGGCAAGCGCAGGGCCGCATCAAGGGTTTTTTGCGCCGCCGCGAGGCCGGTCGAGTTTTCGGGCCATAACTGTTCGGCAAGCGCATATATGTCTGTTATGTGAACCAGCTTGGCGTGGGCTTCGATCATAGCCAGGCCCATCGCCCGGTCATTGGCCGCTCCCAGCTGATCTTGCAACATCTTGACAGCCTTCAAATAGGTCAGATGGGCTGATTTATGTGGTTCAAAGAGGCTGGAGAACATGTCGAGCGCATAACGTAGCTTTTTTGTCCGAATACGCAGGGCGTGCCTTTTGGCAGTGGACAATCCTTTAATGTCACGACCATCTTGCTTTAGGGCACTGCGTAGTCGGCTGAGCGTTTTGCTTGCATTGTGCGCAACTGGACGATCGCGCTTGCGGCCCTGCTTACCCTGTGCTCTGCGCCAATCACCAACTTCAATCCAGGCCAAGGCGGCCAACAGGGTTTGGCCGAAGCCCGTGCCACTAATTGTGTCGCAGGCCACGTCATAGGCGAGGCCTTGTTCATGCTCTAGCGCCTCAACTAGGGCCTGAGGTGCTGGGTCTAGGCGTACCAGATTGCTGATAAGGACATCAAGATCGCGCGCTGGCCCAAGGCTTTGAGCCAAAAGCTTTAGGCCCTTGCGAACACAGGCAAGATCGGGCCCATCAATAACTGGCCCAAACAGACTAATCAGGGCACGCAGGCGGCGCAGGGCCACGCGCATTTGGTGGACGGCTTGCGGCTGTCGATATTGTAACAGGATTGCGCTTTCGGATATCACCTGACTAAGGCTGTTGCGGGCAAGCAGCTGAAATGCCTCGCCGCGACTAAGTCCATTAAGGTCAGGACTTTGTGTCCGGTCCAAAGGAGGCATGCCCGCCTTGCTGAGCAGGGCATAGCCGCGGCCGGCCTTGCTCGTTAGCGAGGGGACGAGACGTATCGTCCGCCCCAGGCATTGAGCCAAGTCAAATAGGTCGGCGGGCTGGCCCGAAATCAGTTCCAACTCGAGTTCGTGCAAGGGTATTTGGCGACTATCGGCCCAGATTGTACCCTGGTCGAGGCTGAGCGCGATCTGGCTCTGATTCCACGCAACAGGCACGCTCCACCTTTCCATATCCACCTGGATAATCGGCAGAAGGTCGCCGGGTTTAAGCTTTAAGGCCTCGAGCGGTGTACCTTTAAAGGCGGCTATCTCGATTTCATTTTTGCTCGTCGGTCTGTCCCACTCGCCGCGATCAAACAGGCCGGTGCTAATTCCTGGATCCGCCTTTAAGGTCTGAACACCTTGGCGGAGCCTAAGGCTGAGTCCAGCACGGTTTAAGGTTAGGTCCGCCGTATCGAAATATGTGGCGCTTAAGGCAATCTGAGAATGGCCCTCCCAAATTGAATGCGCGTTCAAGGCAGTGACGGCGCTTGGGGCGACCACCAGTTTGAGCTCAATCTCCTGGGTCAATCGTCTAGCCTTGGTGTTGGGGCAAAACCATGTCCTTTCTTAACACGCTCAAACCCTGCGACCAACCAGACCGGTAATGTTAATCTTAATAAAGATAGTTAAAGCAATAATTTCTTATAAACGGTTAAAATCCAGCTAAATTTTCAATTGTCATAGCAATTATTTTGCTTGATTAGGCCCTTGATATGGAACACCATAGCGATCATTGCCGAACTTGGGCAAGCAACGAAGTTAAGTCTTATGGTTAACGTCGCAACCTGCGGTAACCATAACCTCAACGGGGGGAATAAATGGCTGACTCTTCAGCAGTGTTTTCGAACGTTCATCGGACCATGCCCAAGCAGGGTCGCGCCGTACAGACCTATGAGCGTCTACTCGATGTTTCGGGAGATCTGCTTGCCGAGGTCGGGATTGAGCGCATATCGACAAATCTGATCTGTGCGCGTGCGGGGATGACCCCCCCAGCCCTCTATCGATATTTCAAAGACAAGTATGCGGTTCTTGATGCGCTTGGACGGCGTCTTCTGTCCCGCCGCGGCG
>JBILKO010000140.1:0-5363 GCA_044376615.1 Caulobacteraceae bacterium | reverse complement strand
CCGAACTTTTCGGGCAAGAAGCCTGGTCGCATCATCGCAGAACTCATCGATTTGGCGATGGCTGAGATTGAGCCCAGGTTATCGGCAAATGCTTTCTTCAGTGATCTATGCCGCCGCGTTTCTAGCGCCTTGGACGCCGCCTGGCCTTCGAGTGCTGCAGAGCGTCCAACCGCGTCAGTTCTGGTTTATTCTGTCGCGCGGGCGGAAGTCTGGGCGCTTGGAGATGGATGGGTAAAAGTCGGCGAGTCCGCCCACGAGCTGAAAATATCATACGCAGAGGCCTATACCTTCCTGCGATGCGCCTATTTGAACCTGCTTTTGGCGGAGGGGCACAGTGTCGAGCAATTGATGAACGACCCGTCGGCCTTGGACTTGGTTCGGCCATTCATCCAGTTGCAGTCCCGTATTCAGAACCGCCTCGCTTCACCCTATGGCTATGGCGTGTTCGACGGCTCGCTGGCCTGCTTGGACTTTCTGAAAATTATTCAAGTAGATCCGGGTCAGGATGTGGTGCTCGCTTCAGACGGTTATCCGGTCCTAGGGGATGACCTTGCGGCCACAGAGAAAATCCTGAACGATTGCCTCATGGCTGATCCCCTGATGATCGACCGGTATCCACAGATTAAGGGTTTGATGAAGGGGCAAGTCTCGTTCGACGATCGCGCTTATGTTCGCTTTAGAAGTGGCAATTGAGTTAAGGCGCTCGCGTGTTTAAAGCCGTGGTTTGTGGACTGTAAGCCTAGATGGCATGCGGCTCTCAAGAGGCGGCCACACGATGCGCAAATTGCTATTTTTCAACTTTTTCGTGCATAACCTACCCCTAGCGCAGAATTGATTGACGTTGACGCTTACGTCACCGTTGCAAAGCGCGGGCCTGCGCCTATTCTCCTTTCAAGAATAAATGCCATGCTGGCCTCATGTCCCGG
Organism: Caulobacteraceae bacterium; assembly: GCA_044376615.1. Classification (GTDB taxonomy): domain Bacteria; phylum Pseudomonadota; class Alphaproteobacteria; order Caulobacterales; family Caulobacteraceae; genus CAISGS01. The sequence continues at coordinate 4,437 of JBILKO010000140.1, read as the reverse complement.
GAGCAACACCATGAATCTGGATTTTTCGCCTGAAGATCTCGCCTTCCGCGACGAGGTTCGCGCCTTTATCGCCGCCAATTATCCAGCCTCCCTGCGCGGTAAGCAGGACGAGGGCGAGGAAATGTCCAAGCAGGACATTTTGGCCTGGCACCGCGTGCTGGCCGCCAAGGGCTGGGTCAATCCCGCCTGGCCAACCGAATATGGCGGACCGGGCTGGACCTCGACCCAGCGCTATATCTGGTCCGAAGAATGCGCTCGCGCCGATACGATGGGCATATTGCCGTTCGGCATCAACATGGTCGGACCCGTCATCTATACCTTTGGCACGCCAGAGCAGAAGAAGACCTTCTTGCCCGGTATTGTCAGCGGTGATGCCTGGTGGTGTCAGGGCTATTCCGAGCCCGGCGCCGGATCGGATCTTGCCTCGCTCAAGACCAAGGCCGAGCGGATTAAGGATGATGACGGCAAGGAATATTATCTGGTCAATGGCCAAAAGACCTGGACCACCATGGCCCAGCACGCCGACTGGGGCTTCTTCCTGGTCCGCACCGACCCGACCGCCAAGATCCAGGAAGGCATTAGCTTCCTTTTGATTGATATGAAGTCGCCCGGCATCACGGTTCGCCCAATCATTACCCTGGGCGGCGAGCATGAAGTCAACGAAGTCTGGCTTGAAAACGTCAAGGTGCCAGTCGAGAACCGCATCTATGAGGAAAACAAGGGCTGGACCTGCGCCAAGTTCTTGCTGGCGCATGAGCGCTCCGGCATTGCGGGCGTGGCCCGCTCCAAGCGCGGTATTGAGCGCATCCGCCAAATGGCCACGACCGAGCTGGGCGATGACGGCCAAAGCCTGCTGAAGGATGCGGCGTTCAAGCGTAAGGTCGCTGAGCTGGAAATCGACCTCTATGCGCTGGAATATACCGAGCTGCGCACGCTTGCAGCCGAAAGCGCCGGCAAGGGACCTGGACCTGAGTCTTCTGTTCTGAAGATCAAGGGCACCGAGATCCAGCAGCGGGTGACGGAGCTGGCCCTAGAGGCGGCTGGCCATTATGGCGCGCCCTATTTCCGCGGCTTCCCGACCGATGGCGACAATATGCATCCCATTGGTCCAGACTATGCGCACCGCACCGCCCCGACCTATTTCAATGTTCGCAAGACATCGATCTATGGCGGGTCTAACGAAATTCAGCGTAACATCATCGCCAAGATGGTTCTGGGCCTTTAAGCCCTAAGACCAGCACCCCTGCCTTGCCTGAAATGGGCAAGGCAGGGGTCTTGTTTTGGCGCGTTTTCGCGCCGCCCCAACCGATCAACCCCTCTGTCAATGGCGGGGCCGACCAATACGGAGGAATATCCCCATGGATTTCAATTTTACCGAAGAACAATCGATGCTGCGCGACACGATCGCCAGCTTTCTTCAGGACAAGTATAGCTTTGACGCCCGCCGCGCGACCGTGAAGTCCGACAGCGGCTGGCGCGCCGATCACTGGCAGGCCTTTGCCGAAGAGCTGGGCATTCTGGGCGCGCCCTTTAGCGAAGACCTGGGTGGTCTGGGCGGCGGCGCCATTGAAAACATGATCGTCATGGAAGAATTCGGCAAGGCCCTGGTCATCGAGCCCTATATGGGCACGGTGGTGATCGGCGGCGGCTTTTTGAAGCATTCGGGCCATGCCTCGGCGTCTGACCTGATTGGCGGCATTATTGGCGGCACGGTGGTCACCGCCTTTGCCTATGCCGAGCCTCAGGGCCGTTATAATCTGGCCGATATCAAGACCACGGCCAAAAAGGACGGCAAGGGCTATGTGCTCAATGGTCATAAGGCGGTCGTGATCGGCGCGCCCTGGGCAACCCACCTGATCGTCACCGCCCGCACCGGCGGCAGTCAGCGCGAAGCCGCGGGCATTTCAGTTTTCCTGGTCGATAAGACGTCGGCCGGTATTGTGACCCGCGACTATCCCACCGTCGACGGCCAGCGCGCCTCGGAAGTCTATTTCGAAAACGTCTCCGTCCCCGCCGATGCCCTGATCGGGGCTGAAGGTGCAGGCCTGCCCCTGATTGAAAAGGTGGTCGATGAGGCCATCGCTGCGACCTGTGCGGAATCGGTTGGCGTGCTGCGCAAGTTGCATGAGGGCACGCTGGACTATGCGCGTCAGCGTAAGCAGTTCGGCACCGCCATTGCCAATTTCCAGGTCCTGCAACACCGCATGGTCGACATGTTCATCAATGTCGAACAGTCGCTTTCCATGACCTATATGGCGACCCTAAAGCTAGATGAGAGCGATCATGAGCGCGCCAAGGCGGTTTCGGCAGCCAAGGTCCAGATCGGCCGGTCCTGCAAATTTGTTGGCCAAAGCGCGATCCAGATCCATGGCGGCATGGGCATGACCGACGAGCTGGCCATTGGTCACTATTTCAAGCGCGCCACCATGATTGAGGGCCAATATGGCTCGGTCGATCATCATCTGCGCCGCTATGAGACCTTGTCGATCGACCAGGCCGCTTAAACTAACACGTCCGGTCCGAGCCGATTTGGACCGGTAAGAGAGGGGACAGGCTAAAGCGGCCTTGTCCCCTTTTTGATCTGGAGATCATGCCATGAGCCTTTTGACCCTCGAAAAGCGCGGCCACATCGCGATCCTGACGCTCAACCGCCCCGATGCCATGAATGCCCTGGGCGCGCCCGGCGATGGCGATGAGGTGCAAAGGGTCTGCGAAGAGGTCAATTCCGATCAAGACGTGCGCTGCGTGATCCTGACCGGGGCCGGGCGGGCTTTCTCGGCCGGGGGCGACGTTAAGGCCATGAAGTCGCGCGAGGGTGCTTTTGCGGGCAATGGCGTCTCGATCCGCGATGGCTATCGCAAGAATATCCACCGCATCGTCAAATCGGTTTACGGGCTAGAAGTGCCGTCTATCGCGGCCGTCAATGGCGCAGCGATTGGGCTCGGCTGCGATGTGGCCTGCATGACCGATATTCGCATTGCTGCCGATACGGCCCGGTTTGGCGTCACCTTCCTAAAGCTGGGCCTGATTCCTGGTGATGGCGGGGCCTGGCTCTTGCCGCGGACGATTGGCATGAGCCGCGCCTCTGAGCTTTTGTTTACTGGCGATGTGATCAGCGCCGAGCAGGCGTGTGACTGGGGCCTGGTCAGCAAGGTTGTGCCGCACGACCAGCTGATGGACGCCGCGCTTGAAATGGCCAACAAGATCGCCCAGCAACCGCCGCATGCCCTGCGCCTAGCCAAGTCCTTGCTCAAACACGGCCAGACCGCCTCTTATGACACAATCATGGAAATGAGCGCCGCGGCCCAGGCCATTAGCCATCTGACCGACGACCATATGGAAGGCGTCAATTCCATTCTCGAAAAGCGCCCCGCCGACTTTAAGGGCCGTTAGGCCTTGGGGAAGGGCGGGCCACGCAAATCGCCCCAGCCTCCCGCTAGGTCACCATTGCCCTTGCTGCCAGGCGGTCTAACATCATTATAAATCATAACCGGGAGAGACGATCATGATCGGTGTTGTTGCGACCTTAAAGGTCCAGGTGGAAAAAGCCGCCGAATTCGAAGCTGTATTTCTGGATCTCGCCGCCAAGGTCAAGGCCAATGAGGCCGGGTGCCTGGTCTATCAATTGACCAAGAGCCGCACTGAGCCTGGCGTCTATAAGGTGCTCGAGCTTTATGCCGATTCCGACGCGCTCAAGGCCCATGGCCAGACCGATTATTTCAAGGCCTCTGGCGCCAAGATGGGTCCGACCATGGCCGGTGCGCCTGTGGTTGAATATCTGGACGCAGTGGAGTAGCCGCCATGGATCTGGCCTTTTCCCCCGAAGAACTTGCCTTTCGCGATGAGGTTCGCGCCTGGATCGAGCAGGCCTATGACGCTGATCTTCGCCGTCAAATGTCGCAGTCCAAGAACGGCTATCTGGACAAGGCCGGTCAGGTCAAATGGCAAAAAAAGCTGGCTGAAAAGGGATGGGCCGCACCCGGCTGGCCGGCCCAATATGGCGGCCCGACCTGGACCCCGTCGCAGCACTATATTTTCAATATGGAAATGTCGTTGGCCGGGGTTCCGACCTCCTCGCCCATGGGCCTGAAAATGGTGGCGCCGGTCATTATGGCCTTTGGGACCGATGCGCAGAAAAAGCAGCATCTGCCGCCGATCTTGAAGTCCGACATCTGGTGGTGCCAGGGCTATTCGGAGCCTGGCTCAGGGTCTGACCTGGCCAGTCTGCAGATGAAGGCCGAGCGCGATGGGGATCACTATGTCCTCAATGGCTCCAAGATCTGGACCACCCATGCCCAATGGGCCGACTGGATGTTCTGTCTGGTTCGCACCAGCCAGGAAGCCAAGCCCCAGAACGGTATCTCCTTCCTGCTGCTCGAAATGAATACGCCGGGCATTAGCATCCGCCCCTTGCCGACCCTGGATGGTCCGATTGAA
>JBILKO010000139.1:0-5367 GCA_044376615.1 Caulobacteraceae bacterium | reverse complement strand
CGTACTTATAAAATTTTACTTTTCTGCTTTTTATATTCTCATCAATATAATCTTGTAGTCTAGGAATGATTTCGCCACTATAATAGACATCTATATTTTCTACATTGGTGTTTAGTAATAGAGACGCTATATAATCAATGGCCGCACTTGTTGGCGAGTGCCTGGGGTCCTGAAAAGTGCCAACGAAAACGGCATGATTCCGTCTGGAATTCTGTCGCGAGACTTTCCGCGGTGGAACGGTCATGCCATCGCAAAGGGAAGCAAAAAACTTGGTAGCACAGGCAAATAGTCGCCCTGCTTGTAGGTCGGCGATCGGAAGTCCCCGCCACCATGATAGCGCCAGCAAATCACTGACAACTTGAAGCTGTGTCTCTTCAGGCAAGGTACCTGACTCCAGCTTTTCGATTACTTTGGCGACAAAGCTTTCCTCATCAAGGGGCTCGAGCGCGCTTGGCCCAAACATCGCGTCCCAATTCTGAGCGATTGTCTTGATTTGTTGTGCATAGCCAGGCTGCGCTTTGTGGACCAAAAACGACGTTAATGCCATGCTGGGCGCTCCAAGAGACCAAGCCGGACGGCGATGTCCTGGTGGGTCTTTTCGATAGAATAGCTATAGCCAACTGTTCTGCTTTAGCCCGCTTTTTAAAAAGCCACTTCGGCAGCTGGTTAGACTTCGATTAACCATTCAGTGCGTTGCTTAACATAGCATTAATCATTGCTAATTTGGCGTGGAAATAGCCCAATGTGCGCCGACCACAGCGCCCTTGACCAGCGGTAATAGACCGAGTGTCAAAACGGCAACCGATGGCATTGTCAAACCAAGCACAAGCCCGGTTGGCCATTCCCAGATGAACGGAAAGAACAACATCGGCGCGATCACCAGGTGGCCAACTAGCAAGATTGTAAAATAGGGCGGAGCATCGTCAGCGGGGTACTGACCATTGTCATGGCCGCAATGATTACATTCACCCAGAATTTTCAAATAGCCACGGAACAGGTGTCCCTGCCCGCAATTGGGGCAACGACGAACGGCGCCGCGTTTAAGGCCTTGAGCAAGCGAGCGTTCAAACATCGTAGTGTGTCCTCTCAGCCCGGCTTCGGACCTCGTATGATTTCTGATATCTGCACTGGTCCAACAAAGGTCAAGCGCGTGGCGGCCCCCTGTGACCATTGGTCCGCGCATAAACGCTCTATCAATGCTTGGTTGATAGACTTTAACCATGAAGACACGCCGAAACCTTGCCCTTGGAATTGCTAGCCTGTTTGCAGCCGGCCTTGTGATTTTGCCGTCACACCTGGTCGCCGCTGAAAACAAGAGTAAAGAGGAAGGCGACCAATATATGAAGCGGCTCATCGAAATGAAGTCGGTGACCGTCAATATCTTCCGCTCAGACTATCGGGCCGGGAAACTGGAGATTGCCATCAATCTCGATGTTCCTAATGCTGAACTTTTTGAGCGCGCCGAATTGTCCCAACCAAGGTTGCGGGCGGCTTATATCCAGGCCCTGACGGCCTTGGTCTATGACCTGCCGCAGCGCCAGCCCCCTGACCTAAAGCAAATGGTGTTTGAGCTACAAAAGGTTACGGACAAGGTGCTTGGCCGCCCGGGGGCTAGAGTCTTGCTCAGTGCGGTGATTATAAATTAAGGCCCGATGCTAGCCGATCCATATGTTGCGCCATAGCTAGGTCCAGCGCTGTGACACCGCCCGCGTCATGAGTGGTTAAGACCACCTCGACCCGGTTATAGACATTGAACCATTCGGGATGGTGGTCCATCCGCTCCGCCGCTAGGGCGACCTGGGCCATAAAACCAAAGGCCTGGCTAAAATCCTTAAAGACAAAGGTTCGGCCAATAGCGGCCTTACCGTCAAGGCGGTGCCATTGCGGTAGTTGCGCCAAGACGGTTTCAATGAGTAATTTCTCCGGTCGGCTCATGGCTTTTCGCCGTCCAGTTTCATGCCAACGACCTTTGAGAGGTCAGAAAGCAGCTGGGCTTCACTCGTGACCTTGATCGCGGTCATGCCTAGCGCAGAGGCAGGCTTACAATTGATGCCAAGATCATCAAGATAGACGCAGGCTTGCGGCGACACGCCAAGTTGGTCACACATCATCTGATAGATTCTTGGGTCGGGTTTGCGAATGCCTGCCTTAGAACTTTCGATCACGGTATCAAAAAGCTGCATTATGTCTGAGACCTGTCTGGCCTTGTCTGTGCTTGAGGCCATGCCGGCCCCCTCACCAGCCGCGACATTATTGGTGATGCATCCAACCTTAAACCGGGCCTTGCAAAGCTTTAGGGCGGCGATGACCTTGGGACGTATGTCGCCCGACAGGAGCGGCAAGACGTCGGCGCCGCGCACCTCATAGCCAAGCGCCTTAGCCTCGGCGGCAAAAAGGTGGTCAAAGCCTGCGCTGTCTATCTCATTGCGTTCAAACAAGGCCCAGGCGTTGTTGTCTGGATTTGTGCTATTGATGGTTCGGATAAGATTAATCGGCAAGCCGCGCGCGGCCTCAAAGCGGTTGAACGCTTCAAACGGTGAGGTTGTAAAGACCCCGCCAAAATCCCAAATCACGGCTTCGATCATAAGTTGAAATTCTCCAACCAAAGGCGTGCTCGGGCGCCAATCCTTACATGTTAATTCATCCTTGTTGGCTTGCGCCATCGCGCTTGGCAAGGCTAAGTCGTGGCTATGAGCATGAAAAAGCCCCTTATCGCCCCGTCCATCCTTGCCAGTGACTTTGCGCGTCTAGGCGAAGAGGTTCGGGCTGTGACGGATGCCGGCGCCGACTGGATCCATATTGACGTGATGGACGGACATTTTGTGCCCAATATCACCTTGGGCCCAGACATTGTTAAGGCTTTGCGACCGCATACCGATATCCCATTTGATGTCCATTTGATGATTGCTCCGGCCGACCCCTATTTGGAAGCCTTTCGCGAGGCAGGGGCGGATATCATCAGTGTCCATCCAGAGGCTGGGCCGCATTTGAACCGCACCTTGAAGCGGATCCGCCAGCTCGGCGCTAAGGCGGGCGTAGTGTTCAATCCTTCGACCCCTCCAGACGTCATCAGCTATATGATGGACGATATTGATCTGATCCTGGTTATGTCGATCAATCCCGGCTTCGGCGGTCAGACTTTTATGACCTCGCAGCTAAAGAAGATCGAGACGCTAAGGGCCATGATCGATGCGAGTGGAAAGGCCATTGAGCTTGAGGTTGATGGCGGGGTTACGCCGCAAACTGCTCCGCTTTGCCTTTCTGCGGGGGCCACGGCCCTGGTCGCTGGCTCGGCGGTGTTTAGAGGCGGCGCGGCGGCCTATGCCGACAACATTTTTGCCCTTAAAGGCAGTTGAGCCGAGACAATGACCCAGCTTCGGCCATGGTTTCGAACTGTTAGTTTCGGCCAACGCCTAAGGCTTGGTTTAGACGCGCTGATTGCGACCCTCAGCCATCAAGTCCAGGCCATATCTGATCTTACCCTTCGCTTGGGCTTGGCGGCATTTCCGGCCAAGGTCAAAGGTGTGGCCTGCGCCCCGCGCGATTATAAGCCGCCTAACTTGCCACAGGGACAAGCCATTCTGGCAGGCGAATTTGCGTTTATGGGCGGCAAGATTAGCATCGGGCCGGAAGGCAATCCTTGGGCGATGGCTAGCCCAAATCGTCAGTTCGCTGCCGAATTACATGGTTTTGGTTGGATGTCGGGCCTCATAGCCCAAGGACCTGAGGGCTGTGAACGGGCGCTGCGCCTTGTTCTCAAATGGCACCGTGAGTTTGGGCACTGGAATCCTTTTTCGTGGGATCGTGCGATATTGGAAAGGCGGGTCCATGCCCAGGCTTGCCACCTAAGGGCCTTGAGCCAGGTCGCTTCGGATCGTGAGAACGCTATTTTGACGAGTGTTCTGCTGCGTCAGGGACGGTTTCTGTTGGCGGGTTGGGGTCATCGCCGCACCGAGCAGGCAGTGATAGCCGCGATCGCTGGATGTGTACTTAACGGGCCTTCTGCAAGGCGCCTGCAAAGCATGGCCCTGGAGCGCCTCATCACGCTTCTGCACAAGACCGTGCTTGCAGACGGCGGTCATGTCAGTCGTTCTCCTGAGGCCGCGCTCTTTCTGTTGCTTAACCTTTTAAGTTTAGATGACGGGTTAAGCCAAAAGGGACAGGCATCACCGCCAGCTATTGCCCAGGCGATTAATCGCCTCACCTTGGGGCTTAGATTTTTCACGCTGCCCGACGGTGGGTTGGCCGGTTTCCAAGGCGGGGAGGCGGTTCATAGTGACGCAATCGCCAGCGCCCGTGCCCATGATGACCAAAACCTGGACCCAAGCGTCGCTCAACAAGCGCGGCAATCGGGCTATCAAAGGCTGCAGACCGGCTCGGTTGCAGTCATTATTGACGTCGGTCTTCCAGCTTCAGGCGCATTTGCTCAGACTGCCTGTGCCCAGCCCCTGGCGCTTGAAATCGTTTGCGGTCGGGACCGACTGGTTACCAATGGCGGCTGGAGCCCGCGCCTTAGCCAGGCCCAGGCCTATCGATTGACCTCGGCTGGATCAACCGCCTGCCTTGGGCAGTCCTCGGCTGGGCAGATATTAGAAGGCGGCCTGGCCAAAGCGCTTGGCCCAAGATTGGTCGGGGCCGCGAGCGCTGTACAGTTTCAGCGCCACGAGGTCGAACAGGGCTTGTTTTTGGATGCGAGTCATAATGGCTGGTTGGCAGAGTTCGGTCTGATGCACGAACGCAGGCTATTTCTTCAACACAGCACTGATGAATTACGCGGTGAGGACCGGTTTGTGGCGTCACGCGAAAAGCGCAGCTCTACGACGATCGGCCGTGCTATACGGCTTGATGTGTTTTTCCACCTTCATCCCTTGGTTCGTCCATCCCTGGCACAGGACCGGCGCAGCGTACTGCTCATAACTCCCACCGCAGGCGGCTGGAGGTTGAGAACGGATGCTGCCGTGGTATCGGTCGAACAAGGCCTTTGTTTTGTCGATGGCTTACCGCGGCGAACCCAAAAGATTGTTTTGCGTGATAGTCTGGCGCGAACGGGCGGCAACAAAATTCGCTGGAAACTGGCCCGCGCTGATGGTGCCCATCAAGGCGGTGCGGCATGATCAAACCCATGTCTGTCCTAAGCCGTGCCGCACGATTTGTCCGATCGATTGGGCTACTCATAACCTTCCATGACCTGCTCATGGCTGGAGCGGCCATGGCGACGGTTTTGTTGCTACGTTATCAATGTGAGGAAAAGGCAACGCCCAATGGTATGCTTGTCCTGGCGGTCGGCGTCTATAGTCTGATTTGCGCGGCCGTGTTTTGGCTCTTTCGGCTTAATCGTGGGGTTTGGCGCTTTACGACGCTTAATGA
>JBILKO010000079.1:0-11426 GCA_044376615.1 Caulobacteraceae bacterium | reverse complement strand
CGTGCTCCCCGCGCTTGGCCGTTTGATGCCAAGCTTGCCCAGGGGGCTAAGCGACGCCCTCTATCGGGGTGTTCAGTCCGCAGTACCTCCGCTCATCGCCAGCCATCGCTGTGCTGACGGAAAGTGGCTCTATCTGTTCGCCGGCGAGCATCAGAAAATTCCGAAACGTCTGCTTGAAATCCTGGGGTTATGGGAGCGGTTTGTCGCCCGGGGCGGCTATAGCGGCTCTCCCTATGCCGAAGCCGCAAACGGAAACAATCTCGCCGACACAGCCAACCTCGCCAAGGCGCACCACAAGGCGCTAGGCAAGGACTTGGCCGCAGTGTTCGCCACTGAAAGCGCCGGATACTGGGAAGAGCGCTTGAACCGAGAGGGCATCCCCTGTTCGGTCCACCGTACCTCTGCGGAGTGGCTGGCTGAGCAAGCCCCTCTCACTGGTGGACTGACCGTAAAACTGTCCGATGACAATGTGCAGCTTGGCCCAGCTGTCTGGCTCGAGGGATGCAGGGACCTGCCGTCAACACCGCCAATTGATACAAGTAAGGCAGTGTGGAGCCGTCCTGAGCGCTTCTTCAGTTCAGCCGAACGCACCCAAGACATTCCGGCCATCGCGCCCCTGAAGGGTGTCCGGGTCATCGATCTCGCCACCATGGTTGCTGGTCCTGCTTGTGGGCGGACACTGGTCGAACTCGGCGCAGTTGTCACAAAGATTGATGCAACCAATCCGATGCACGGCCCGCGAACCACGCTCTGGTGGGGGATCGATCTCAATCGTGGCAAGAAGAGCCTTCTGCTCGATCTGCGCACAGAGGCCGGAGCGACCATCCTCACGCGCATGGCAAGCAGTGCGGAGGTCCTGTTGCACAACTTCACGCCCGAAGCCGCCGACAGGCTTGGGATTACGGAGCTCGGCGGTCCTAGCGGGCCGACCATCACGCAGGTGCGAGCCTTTGACGGCCCATTGGGCGGTGTTTGGGCCGACCGCCATGGCTATGACCCGGTCTTACAGGCGGCGACCGGTGTGATGTTGCGATATGGCTCCCCCGACGCACCTGAGATGCATGCCATCGCGTCCTGTGTGGACTATATGGCTGGATATCTGGGGGCGTTCGCGACCTGTCTATCCCTGCTAAAAAGGGCACGTACAGGCGAAACCCAAACTGCGAAGACCAGCCTGGCTCAGGCTGTCCAGCTGGCCCAGGCACCCTTTATGAGCACGCGCACGGCTCACCGCGGGGCAAGCGGCCAAGACGCTGTTGGGGAGTCCTCTACTAACAGACTTTACCGGTGCGCCGACAGCTGGATCTATCTGGCGGCGCCGATGGTCAATCAGGCGTCCCTCCTGGCCTTGCTGGGCACCCCGACCTCGCTTGAATCAGCCTTAAGGCACCTGACGGTTTCAGCGGTTAAACAGAAGCTGAAGCGGTCTGACATCGCCGTCCATACCATCATGCCGTTGCAGCCTATGGCCCGAAAACTCAGCGCCGAACAGGGATCGACCTTTGTATTCTCAAAGAGGAACCACCCCGAGCTTGGCCAAGTCATCCTCATAGAAGCAGCCCAGCGCCGCTTCGAAGGCAACATCGCGCCGACGCTTTCCTTCGCACCAAAACCCGGTGCCGACAGCGTCAGCATACTCGAACAAGCGGGACTCTCTGCGGGCGAGATCAAGTCGGCCATTGCATCTGGCGCGGTCTCCTTGGCGCTCGCAAAAGCCTATCTTCCGAATTGGGGTGTCAATGTTAGGTCCTAAGGTTAACAGCCGCGGCCTTTCAGCCCGCCAGCTCGCGAAGTTCGATCCGAAGCGCCTTGCCGCCCGATTCCCGGGCAAGCGGGCCTTCATCTCCGGCGCGGCTGCGGGACAGGGCCGGGATTTTGCCGCCATACTGGCTGCGCAAGGCTGGATCCTCGGCCTAAATGACACGGCTGCGAGCGGCCTTGCCGACACCGCCGCAGCCGCGACGGCCCTCGGAGGGATCGTCCAGAGCTATGTGTTCGATGTCGCCGACGCGCCGGCGTTCCAGGCGGCGGCCGATGATTTCCTTCTCCGACACGGTGGTGTCGATCTCGTCATCAATAATGCCGGTATTGGCAGCGGCGGCTATTTCGAAGATTTCAGCCTGGAGAATTGGCGCGAGGTTGTCGACGTCAACCTTCTGGGCGTCGTCCATGGCTGTAAAGCGTTCCTACCCGCGCTTTTGAGGCAGCGCTCAGGCGTCTTGCTAAACATCGCTTCGGCGGCCAGTTTCCACGGCCTGCCAATGATCTCCGCCTACAATGCGACCAAGGCCGCCGTCATGGCGCTCTCCGAGACACTTTTCACAGAGCTGGAAGGCTCGGGCGCAGGGGTCGCCATTCAGATCTGCACGATGTTCAAGTCGGACTTTGCGGTGAACTTTCGCGGAAATCTGGTGGATCAGGCTGTGGTCCAGAAGATGGTGGACGGAGCGCCGATCACGTCGCATGACGCTGCGGTCTATACGCTTGATCGGCTGTCGCATGGCGAGTTCTACATTGTCATCCCGACCGACGCCCATATCCTCTGGCGCATCAAACGGCTGTCTCCGACCCTTTATCTGAAGGTGAAGCGCAAAATTGCCGCGCGTATTGGGACGCTAAGACCGCGCTGAACAGATTTCAGCCCGCCAGACCCACAATTTATGGAGGCACAAATGAGTAGCCCAATTATCTCCGAAAGACACGGCCGACTGACAATCCTGAGGATCAATCGCCCTGAAAGGCGCAATGCTTTCGACCTTCAAACGGCAAAGGACCTGATTACCGCTTGCAAGGCCTTTGACGCCGACGAGACCACTGACGTCGCCATCCTGACCGGATCCGGAAACGCCTTCTGCGCTGGAGCCGACCTCCAAGCTCTGGCCGCAGGGGAGCGCAAACCCATTGAAGAAACCGGTGATTTTGCGCCAATGGGGCCAACGCGCTTGCGTCTCAGCAAGCCGGTCATGGCGGCAGTCGAAGGCCACGCAGTCGCTGGCGGCATGGAACTTGCCCTTTGGTGCGATTTGCGGGTTGCCGGTGCGTCGGCTGTGATGGGGATCTTCAATCGCCGGTTTGGTGTGCCCCTTGTCGATCTCGGCACCATCCGCTTGCCGCGTATAGTCGGCCAAGGCCGCGCGCTGGAGCTAATCCTAACTGGACGCCCGGTAAAAATGGACGAAGCCTTGGCGATCGGGCTGGTCAATCAGGTCGTGCCCGATGGTAACGCGCTTAAGGCTGCGATCGCGCTCGCAGAAAGCTTGCTTGCCTTCCCACAGACAGCGATGCGCAATGATCGCCTCTCCGTCTACGAACAATGGGAGCTTAATGAGGCCGACGCCATCGCCAACGAAATCAGGCGTGGGCGCAACACGATTGCGAGCGGCGAAACGCGATCGGGCTCGCAACGCTTTGCAGACGGCGCAGGCCGACACGGCGAATTCAGAACGGGGCACACGTCATGAGCACTCTAATCGAAGTCAAAGACGATGCTGCGGTTCGTCTCATCACGATCAATCGTCCGGAAAAGAGGAACGCGCTAAAGCAGGAAATGTATGCTGACATGATCGCGGCCTTGACGACTGCGGATAGCGCGCCACAAATCCGCGCCTGCGTTATCACGGGCAGCGGCGAGTACTTTACCAGCGGCAATGATCTTGCTGATTTTGCCGCACAATCCGGCGAAGGCGGTACGACACCCGCTGCTGAGTTTCCGCGCGTTCTCACAAAGATGGAAAAACCCATACTGGTCGCCGTGAACGGACCAGCCGTAGGGGTCGGCGTGACAATGTTGTTGCAGTGCGATCTTGCCTATGCAGCGGACACCGCGACATTTCGCGCGCCGTTCGTAGATCTGGCCCTGGTGCCAGAGGGTGCGTCGGGATTGCTGGCCCCTGCCGCGCTCGGCACGATGAAAGCGAACCAACTCATCTTATTGGCCGAGACCTGGAGCGCAGCGGAAGCGGCCAATGCTGGTCTTGTCGCTGGCGTGTTTGCCAAATCAAACCTGTTAGAGGAGGTGATGGCGCGCGCCCAAAAAATCGCCGCAAAGGCCCCCGCGGCCATACGCGCATCTAAGGCCCTATTGAGCCATAACCGTGTGCAAACACTCGCCTTCATCGAGCATGCGCACAAGATTTTCAATGACCGGGTTGGTTCCGAGGAATTTGCTGAAGCCGCCAGCGCCTTCATGATGCGCCGTCCCCCAGATTTCAGCCGGTTCACCTGATGGTTGAACGAAGGACGGCATAGGCGCGGTACCTCAAAGCTTCCAACGAACGATCGACCGCCGGATGAAGACCCTCGAAGTTCGCTTCAAAGCTTGGGTCTGACGTTATATGCATCTCAATTCTTATGCTACTGGTCATCGCCAAACTGATCGCGTCATCCGGGCGACCGATCTTGTGAGACCGGACTCTAGTCGCTCAGCGCCTCGGCAATCCTTGCCTGTAATCTGGGCACTAGATCACTCTCAAACCACAGGTTCTTCTGCATCCAGCCAGTGCTACGCCAGGACGGATGGGGCAAGGCGATAACGTCTGGCCCATGCCCTTCCTGGTTTTGGACCGTCTGCGTCAAGGTCAACTTTCGAGCTGAGGCGAGATAGCGCTTTTCCGCATAGCTACCGACCAATAGGGTCAAGCGACGGTCGGTCAGGCTTGCCAATACACGATCTTGCCAAAGCGGTGCGCATTCCGGACGCGGCGGCAGATCACCGCTGGCGCCGGTACCGGGATAGCAGAAGCCCATGGGCACCAGGGCCACCGCTTTAGGATCATAGAACCGCGTCCGATCAAGCCCAGTCCAGGCCCTTAACCGATCGCCGCTGGCATCGTCCCAAGGTATGCCGATGGCATGGACCAGCGCGCCGGGGGCTTGGCCGATAATCAATAGACGCGAGACGTTTGAAAACTGAACAACCGGTCTTACGCCATGCGCTATGACGGCCTCACAGACCTGGCAGTTGCGAATATCGCAGATCAGCGCCTCGATCGCGCCCATAGCCTTGCCCCAATTCTCCGTACGATGAGGGGGTTTAATACCTTAGACCAGCCCTTATGTATGGCCTGCTACCGCCGAACCTGCTCTCTAAACTGGCAAACCAATGTCATGGGAGCGTTGCGCGGCTTGGTTAGATTGACGGACGGGCCGGTCCGTCATGATGTTGACGTGACTTAAGAACCCTCAAAGGATACATCATGACGAAAACGGTTGTTATTTATCACTCTGGCTATGGCCACACCGAGCGGGTGGCGCAATTTGTGGCCGAGGGTGCCAAGGCTCAGATCATAGCCATCAGCGCTGAAGGCAGCATAACTGAGGCCGATTGGGCCGCGCTTGATGCGGCTGACGCCATCATATTCGGCGCCCCGACCTATATGGGCATGGCCTCTTGGCAGTTTAAGAAAATTGCCGACCAAACCTCCAAGCGGTGGTTTACGACGGCCTGGAAAGACAAGGTCGCTGGCGGCTTTACCATCTCGGCTAGCCCCAGCGGCGATAAGCTCTCCACCATCCAATACTTCATTACCCTGGCCATGCAGCACGGCATGATCTGGGTCGGACAACCGGCGCAAAATGACGGCACATTAATCGCATCGGCTCCAATTCCGGCCTTATGGCCCAGGTTGGCCCAACCAGCTCCGCCGCCGACATCCCGCAAGGCGATCTCGACACGGCCAAGGCCTATGGCGCACGGGTCGCTGAAATCACGGCCAAGCTGCGCGGCTAGCTTAAATGGGCGGGACCTAGGGTTTGGTCCCGCCCATTAGGGTCTTACGCGGGCACTAAGCCCCGCCCAAACTCCCGCCGAAACTCGGTTGGGCTAAGGCTCACCTTTTCCCGAAAATGATGGCGAAGGGCGTGGGCGCTGCCAAAGCCAACCGCCTCAGCCACCGCCTCCATCGGCCGCTGGGTGCGGGTTAGCAGGTCCTTGGCCGCCTCGACCCGTTCAGAGGCTAGCCAGTCACTGGGGGCCTGGCCGGTGGCCTCAACAAAGCGGCGCTCAAAGGTCCGGCGGCTCATGCGCGCCTGGTCGGCCATTTGCGCATTTGACCAAGGCCTGTCCAAGGTCTGGCGGATATGTTCAAGCAAGGGGGCGATGGCGCTATCTTGCCGGGCGCTAACCGGCCGCTCGAGAAACTGGGCCTGACCGCCGCTGCGATGCGCCGGCATGACGATCCGCCTGGCCACTGAATTGGCGGCATCGGGCCCATAATCGCGCCGTACCAGCTCAATCATCAGATCAATGCCCGCCGCGCTGCCTGCCGAGGTGAAGATGTTATTCGCCCCATGATAAAGCGAGACATTATCCACCTCGATATTGGGAAAACGGCGACGCAGGCCCTCTGCATAGCGCCAATGGGTCGTAACCCTTTGCCCGTCCAAAAGGCCCGTTGCGGCCAAGACCGCTGCGCCCGAACAGATGGAGGCTAGCCGACCACCCCGGGCATGCACCTGGCGCAGCCGCACAATCAGGTCCTCCGGCACCGGCGCATCAATACCCTTCCAGCCGGGCACCACAACCGTATGGGCCTGGTCTAGCAAGTCGAGGCCGCCGCTAGCCACAATGCTCAAGCCGCCATGCGCCCGCAAAGGCCCTGGCTCGATCGCTGCGCTAGCAAATTGATACCAGGTCTCGCCCATTTCCGGCCGAAACAGGCCAAACACCTCGGCGACTATGCCAAATTCGAAGGTGCATAGCCCGTCATAGAGCAAGGCCACGACCAGGGGATTTTTCGCATTTGGCATAATCTTGACGTATATTGGCATTTGCGCCAATTGCAAGCCTAGGCGCTCATGTGGCCAGATCAGATCAAAGGAGAAGGCCGATGAGAACCGCTGTTACCGCCACGCCACCTGCCCCCAGCGCCGAGGCTCGCGCCCATTTTGCCGCTGAATTTGGCTTTGAGACCGACTGCTGGGACGTGCACGACGCCCTGGCCAAGGGACCTGACTTTGTCCTGCTTGATGTGCGCAGCCCGGCCATGTTTGCTAAGGGTCACGTGCCCGGCGCAATCAATCTGCCCCATGGCAAGATTATCGCCTCCAAAATGGCCCAGTGGCCGCAAGACACCGTCTTTGTCACCTATTGCGCCGGACCGCATTGCAATGGTGCCGCCCGCGGGGCCTTAAGGCTTGCTGAGCTCGATCGCCCAGTGAAGATCATGGCCGGTGGAATAACTGGCTGGCTCGATGAGGCCTTTGCCTTGGCGGTTGCTGAGGCATAAGGCGTAGAAGCACTAGTGTGGTCTTGTCCTCATCCCCTCGGCCGAATGGCCAAAGGAAGATCACCAAACAGCGAGGGCGCCTCCCCGATCTGCGCGCCCTCAATGGCCAGCATTTTCAATTTGGTCGCTACGCCGCCACCCGCTGAGAATCCCGTCAGCTTGGCATTAGCGCCCATCACCCGGTGACAGGGCACAATGATCGGGAACGGATTGCGGCCAAGCGCCTGCCCAACCCTTTGCGCCAGTCGCCTATCGCCGAGCTGCACGGCAATATCGCCATAGGTCAGGGTCTCACCAACCAGGATGGCGCGGGTGATGGCGTAAACCTGGGTCGAAAACGCATCGATGCGGCTGAAATCACAGGCAATGTCATTCAGGTCGATCTTTTCGCCCTCAAGCAGCGCCGTAATGGCGGCTATAGCCAGCTGAATATGAAGCGGAGGCGCGCCCACTACCGCTCCGGCCCGCCTGGCCAGGCGAGCCGCCGTCGCCGTCTCGGAACCCTCGGGCAAATGCGTTGCCACGACGACACCATCTCGCCAGGCTATGCCACAAGGCCCAAGCGCGGTTGGGAAGAGGCAGAAATTTGCCATAGATTGCGGGTCCGTCGAGCGCATGAGCGATGTCTATATCACAGTTCAACACCGTCTGGGCCAGGCCACTTTTGGCTAGATCGGTCGTCGCCCGCAGGTCGCAGACTGGACTTCCGACCGGCTCGCCAAATTTTTTACGAGCAAAATCTCGCGCCCTGTCGAAATGCACCCGTGCCAAGGCTCAATGTAATGCTCACCTAGCTGTGCAGCAAAACCGTGGCACCAATTTTCGACCAGGAGACACACTCATGAACGACCATACACCCACCTCCCGCAAAGCGTCCCTATGGGCTGTCGCGAGCCTGGGCCTGATTTGGAATCTATTTGGGCTATTTCGGTTCTTCACAACCGAATTTGCCAACAAGGCGCAGCACATGGCGGCGGGCATGACGCCCGAACAGGCGGCCATGTATGTCCAGCAGCCGATCTGGATGAAACTTGCCTTTGCCATCGGTGTGTTTGGCGGCGCGATTGGGTGCGCACTTTTGCTGATCCGCCGACGCCAAGCCGTTCCAGTCTTCTGGGCGTCATTGGTCGGCTATTTGGTCCTATATATTGGCGATATTGCACTCGGCATCTTTGCCGCGTTCGGTGCGCCGCAAATCACGGTCTTGACGCTTGTGCTGGTCATTGCCGCCGCATTGCTCTGGTACGCCCGGCGGCTCGCAAAGCAAGGCACCCTCGCCTAATCCTCATGCAAACCTAGACTTCAATCCAACAAGGAGAAAGGCTATGCAATACATGTTGATCTTTAACGAAAGCCACGATGCCCTCGCCGCCCGAAAAGACCCACAGCGGGCAGAGGCCTATTGGGGCGCATGGATGGCCTTTATTGGGGCCATGCGGGCAGCGGGGATTATCGTCAATGGCGATGGGCTCCAAGGACCCGAAACCGCCACCACGCTGCGCATCCGCAATGGCAAGAATGACGTCCAGGATGGCCCCTTCGCCGATACCAAGGAAATCCTCGGCGGATACAGTGTCATTGAGGTTGCTGATCTTGATGCTGCTCTGGCTTGGGCGGCGCGGTCGCCATCGGCCATCGACGGCAGTGTCGAGATCAGGCCGGTGATGATGGGACCCTCTGTCGCGTGAATGATGCCGCGCGCCATGCCACAGAGCGTGTGGCGCGGACCTCCTATGGGCGGCTGATCGCCTTGATCGCCGCCCGTTCCGGGGATATTGCCTCGGCCGAGGACGCCCTAGCCGAGGCCTTCCAGACCGCGCTGCGCGTCTGGCCCGAGCGCGGCGTTCCGACCAATCCTGAGGCCTGGCTGCTGACCGCCGCGCGCCGCACCATCGGACACAATTTTCGCCATGCCAAGGTCAAGGACAAGTCCGCCTCGACCCTTGCCCTCCTGCTCGAGGAAAGAGAGGACGCCGCTCAAGGCCCGATGTCTGACCATCGCCTGGCGCTCTTGTTTGTCTGTGCCCACCCGGCCATCGATGCGTCTATCCGCACGCCGCTCATGCTTCAGACTGTGCTGGGGCTTGAGGCTGGTCAGATCGCCTCGGCCTTTCTGACCTCGTCCGCGGCCATGGGCCAAAGGCTCGTCCGCGCCAAGACGAAAATCCGTGACGTCGGCCTTCGCTTCGAGGTCCCCGAACCCGACCAGCTGGCCGAACGGCTGGCTGCCGTGCTTGGCGCCATCTATGCCGCTTTCGGCACCGGCTGGGATGCTGATCCCGGCGGCCAGTCGGGTCCAGGGCTGATTGAGGAGGCCTTGTATCTGGCCCGGCTGGTGGTCGAGCTATTACCCGCCGAACCTGAACCCAAGGGCCTGCTCGCCCTCATGCTCTATTGTCAGGCCAGGTCACCTGCGCGCCGAGCCGCCGATGGCGCCTTCGTGCCCCTGGCCGAACAGGACGCAAGGCTTTGGTCGGGCAATATGATTGCCGAGGCCGAGCATTTATTGACCGCCGCCTCGGCGAGCGGCCAATTCGGGCGCTTCCAGGCAGAAGCCGCCATCCAGTCGGTGCATGTGATGGGCAGGCTGACCGGCGAGGTCCAGACCGGCGCCCTGATCGCCCTCTATGACCTCTTGGCGGCGCAAAACCCAACCATCGGCAGTCTGGTTGCCCGCGCCGCCGCCTATGGCGATGTCAAGGGACCGTCTGCGGGCCTTGCGCTTCTGAACCAGATCGATGCGGAGCAAGCCCAGTCCTATCAAGCCTATTGGACCTGCCGGGCGCACCTTCTGCAGCGCGCGGGCCAAGACGCCCATGCCGCCTATGACCGCGCCATTGGCCTATCGAGCGACCCAGCGGTCCGGGCTTATCTCATGGCAAAGCAGCAGGCTGCTGCACGGGGCGCTGATTGACAAAGGGTTGGCGCAGCGGCCTGGGGCCTCGCTAGGAAACTCGAGAAACCCGGCATTCATGCTGTCGTTGGCTGTGACGGCGCACTTGTGTCTAGATCAATCTATTACCCGGCGCAGTCCCAAAAATTCAACGCCAACTTGTGGCTGACCCTTACTCTGTCTGGGCAGGTTACACACGTCAAATTTGCTTCATCTGCCGGAGTTAACCCCGGCAGATGAAGGCCAAACACGTAGCTTGTGCTATAGTTGGACTTTTAGACTTGGGCAGTCATTACTTCTCTATGATGACGGGCGCATCAAAAGTAGCGACATCGCCATCGACGCCGTAGGTTGCCTTGACCCGATCGTGCCAAACTTGATTGAACCAAGCATCCGCCGCAGTATTGTCGGTGAATAGATAGATGCCGCCGAACCGGCCGTCCTCTGCGATTGAAAACCACTTGTGAATCAAACCAGGAACCTTCTGGTAGGTTGGAACAGCCTTTTCGAAGCCGGCAATAATTGCTTCCCGAGGCGTGCCAGGCGGCGGGGTGATGCGGACGATCCGCGCCACGGCTTTTCCATTCGCCACATCTGCTGTCGCGGCAGCAGGCCCGTCAATAGCCAGCGGAATTTCAAACCGCGTAACTCGGCGCTCTCCCTTCGCATTGGCACTGATTGACGCCAATAATGGGCTCGACAGATAGGCGTCCGCTGAGGCCTTGTCTGTCCATAGATAGACGCCGCCATAGGTTTTCCGGTCGGAAATAAAGAAGTACTTCGTCCTGAGGCCCTGAACATCGTCATATTTCGGGACAAGGGCCTTGAACCGACTGACAACAATCGGCCTTGGCGCTATCGCAGGAAGGTCACGCTCCAATAACAGGGCATATAGATTCTTGCCGGTGGAGAGCTGGGGCGCGGCCGATTGCGCCTGGGCTCGCACACAACCGCCAAGGACTGTGAGGGCAAGGGCAGAAACGACAAGGCTGCTGAGTATCTTGGGGACCATTTCGAACTCCGACTTCAAGCAAAGGTGGGGGGGAACCACTTCAGTCTCGCGTTTAATCGACACCTGACAACGAAGATCGATTATGCATACGTTAGTTTTACTCAGGTAATTTCGGCCACTCCCCATTGGTCTAACGAATTCCTGAGGAGGTAGTCGGATATGGACCAACCGGTGGGCCTTCTTGGTCTATGGGTTATGAGGGTAGATTAACCGCATGAGCACGAACCTATTTCCGCCCTTGTCCTCCCTGCGGGCCTTTGCCGTAGCTGGACGCTTGCAGAGCATTAGGGATGCG
>JBILKO010000138.1:0-5435 GCA_044376615.1 Caulobacteraceae bacterium | reverse complement strand
CCAGCGTGCCCTCGGCCCCGATCAGCAATTGCTTGAGATCATAGCCGGTATTGTCCTTGCGCAGCCGCTTTAGCCCGTTCCAGATCCGGCCATCGGGCAAGACCGCCTCTAGCCCCAGGACCAGGTCACGCATGGGCCCATAGCGCAGGACCGCCGTGCCGCCCGCATTGGTCGAGACCAGGCCGCCAATCGTGGCCGAGCCTTCGGAGGCCAGGCTTAAAGGAAAATGCCGCCCGGCGGCGTGCGCTGCGTCATGCACGGCGCTTAAGGTCACGCCAGCCTCGACGACGATGACATCGTCAAAGGTCTCGACCTCGCGCACCGCCCGCATGTTTTCGAGCGACAAGAGGATCTCGCCCTGCGGGATCTGGCCCCCAACCAGGCCCGTATTGCCGCCCTGGGGCGTGATGGCGACGCCTGCCTCGGCGCAGATCCGGACAATCTGCGCCACCTGCTCAGTATTGCGCGGCAGGACCAGCAGCGGCGTGTGGCCAGGCCAACGACCGCGCCACTCAATCAGCTTGGGCGCCAGGCGGTCCGCATCCTGGCTCCAGCCGCCCTCACCCAGCAGGGCCTTTAGCGCATTGAGGACGGAGGCTGGGACGGGGATGGTCATGGTTGAGAGACTAGCGACGCGGACCCGTTCCAGCCAGTGCAATTTGCACGATCTTTATGACCTAGCCCACATGCCCGGCGGCGCGCCTTAGCCGATCATTAATCGCTTCACCTAGACCCTCAAGCGGGATCGGGGCGATAGATATGGCGCTGGGCCTTAGGCGGTCTGCGGCGCGCAAAAAGGCAAACAGTTTGGCCGCCGCCTCGGCCAGGTCGGCCTTCGGGCTGAGATTGAACGGGCCGGGCATGCCGGGACCAAAGCCGAGCAGGATTTCGCCGGGCCGGGCCTCAGTCACGTCCAGCCGCACCGGCGCGTCGGGGGCATAGTGCAGGCTAAGCCGCCCCGGCGACTTATGCGCATCGGCGGCCTGGTCATCGGGATCGAGCGGTCCAGCCACGGCCTCGATCTGGGCCCGCGTCACGGCACCGGGTCGCAATAGGACCAGGCGGCCGCCAATAGACGCCACCACCGTGGATTCCAGACCAACGCTGCAGGCGCCGCCATCTAGTCCCAAGGCCGCCGCAAAGCCGGTCTCTTCCAGGGCATCGGCGAGATTGGTCGGGCTGGGCCTTCCCGAACGATTGGCCGAAGGGGCCACGACCGGGCGGCCAAATTCGGCCAGAACGGCGCGGGCGAGATCATGGCCCGGCACCCGCACAGCGACCGTGTCGAGCCCAGCCCTGGCCAGGTCACAGACCAGGTCCGGCGCGCGGATCGGGGCCACCAAGGTTAGGGGACCGGGCCAGAAGGCGTTAGCCAACTTTAAGGCGCGCTCGTCCAGCACAGCCAGGGCCTCAGCCGCCGCCTGGTCGGCAACATGGGCGATTAAGGGGTTAAAGCTTGGCCTGCCCTTGGCTTGGTAGATGGCTGCCACGGCCAGCGGATTGGCGGCGTCGGCACCTAGGCCATAGACGGTTTCGGTGGGCAGAAGGATCAGCTGGCCCTTAGCCAGGGCCTTGGCCGCATCGCCAGCGGAGGCGGAAATCAGCGCGCCTTTTTGGCCGTCAGGCTGATGCGCACCGTCACCCGGGCGGGAATGGCGTCCTCGGTCTTCCACTGGCCTTGTCCTATGCCAAACACCAGCCGGTTGACGACAATGGCGCTGGTCATCTTGGCCGTATCACCGCTGATCGCCAGAGTGAAGGGCAAGACGATCGGCTTGGCGATGTCGCGCAGGGTCAAGGTGCCCGCCGCCTGATAGCGCCCGCCGCCCAGATCGGTAAAGCTGGACGCCACAAAGGTCGCGCGCGGAAACTTATCGGCCCAGAACCAGTCCTTGGTCGGCAGGGACTCGTCCCGGGTCTGATCGCCGGTCACAGCCGAGGTGACATCGATGGCGATCACGGCCTTGGACGATTTCAGGTCTTTGGGGTCAAAATTGATCCTGGCGTCATAGCGGCCAAAACTGCCTTCAAACGCCTCGCCATTCATGCTGCTGACAAAGCCGATCTTGGAGGCGGCCTTGTCCACCGTCCAGGCGGGCGCTGCCAAGGCGGGGCTGGCAACCAGCGCCGCCCCGGCCAATAGGGTCCCAAGCCGCATGCCCTTAAGCCCGCTTCAGAAAAGGAAGCATGCGCGAGACAATCGTATCGCGGTCGATGAACTGGTGCTTCAGGGCCGCCCCGACATGCAGGATGATCAGGGCATAGGTGATCTTACCCATGACCTCATGCGCCTCGCTAAACGTCTCGGCGAGGGCCTTGGCCTGTTCGACCGCCAGGCCATGCACAAATGGCAGGTGAGGTAGCTCAACCACGCCAAATAGCAGGGTCGGAATATTGCGCGGCGAGGCCGAGACCATCAGCCAGCCGGTCATGGGCATCCCAATCATGACGACATAAAAGCCAAGATGCACGGCCAGGGACGCAAACCTCTCCCAGGCCTTCATGCTGGCCAGCGGCGCTGGCGGCGGGTTCATCAGCCGCCAGGCCAGCCGCACCAGGCTTAAGACCAGGACCGTCATGCCCAGCGACTTATGGATCTGGAACAGCTGGAACTTGGTCAGGCCCTTGGCGTCGTCAAATTGCCAGGCCACCGCAATATTGGCGATCAAGATCACGGCGATCAGCCAGTGCAGCACAATGGCCACGGTCGTGTAACGCTCACGCGCGGCTTGGGTCATGAAAGGACTCCCGTTTGAACCAGTTAAGTGCTCGACTATTTCTTGGTGAACTCAATCTCGATGGCCAAATCAACCTGGTCCCCGACCATGGGCACATAATCGCTCAGGCCAAAATCCGTCCGCTTAATCGAGGTCGTGGCTGAAAATCCAGTCCGGGTTCCGCCGCCCCAGTTGGGGCCAAATCCGTTCCAGACCACATCCAGGGTCACCGGCTTGGTCACCCCTAAAAAGCTCAAATCACCGGTCAGCTTGCCCATATTGGCACCGGTCAGGGTCAGGCTGGTTGAGGTGAAGGTGATCACCGGGAACTTGGCAGCATTGAACCATTTGTCACCTGAAAGCTTAGCATTAAACGCCGCCAAGCCAGTGTCGATCGAACTGGGATCAACCGTGGCGGTGATCTTGGCCTCAGAGGGCTTGGCCGCGTCAAAATCAAAGCTGGCCTCTAGGCCATTGAAGCGGAGCGTATAGTTGGAAAAGCCCAAGTGCATGAGCCTGGCGGTCAGGCTGGCATGGGTCTTGTCGATCACATAATGGCCGCTCGGCATATCCGCTATGACCTTGGAGGGGCCAGACGGTGCGGCCATGGCGGCCGGGGCCAGCATAAGGGAAACACAGGCCGTAGCGGCTAAAACGGTGCGAAACATGGCAGGTCCTCGTCCAGGGAAAGTCATAAGTTAAGATTTGGGCAGATTTAGCCGCCAGGATCAATGACCAATCTTAGCTGTGCCAGGCCTCACAAAAAATCCCGCAAATAGGCCACCAGCGGCGCGTCGGCGGGGGAGATGGCCGCCAGCCCTATTTCATGGTCCGGCGCTATGTCCGCATCCTGGATGAACTGCCAAAGACCTCAACCGCCAACGTCATGAAGGCCGAACTGCGCGAGGACGGCATCACTCCCAACACCTGGGACCACGAAGCCGCTGGCATCAAGCTCAAACGCGAAAAGCTCTAGGGGCGGCGCCTTGAGGCGGACTGTAGAGCATTTAGGATGAGTTTCAGGGGGTCAGGTCATTCTCAATAACTGGAGTTGCTGGAAGCAGAATCTCCAGTCGCGCTTGAAAGTCTAACTTTGTGAGCGTCTTGTTAGTTAGGCATTCTAGCAGGAAGCCGCGCACCAGATTGACCAGACTGCGAGCGAGTTCATCAGGCTGCTCATACCCACCTTGGTGCAATGCGCGTGACAAGTTTTGACATCGTATATGCACCCAATTGTCGAACAGCTCGGCTAAAGCTGGCCTTCTCGCACCGTAGAGGCTTAACTCAAGATCAATCTTGATTGAGCCGACGTCTGTAAGTTCTTCGGCCACCAGCCGTGTCAGTAACTTCGAGAGATGCGCTCGGGTCAATGGCTGGTCTGTTCGCCAACCTAGCGCTGACACGTAATTTTCGGCCGAACCAAGATGGAACTCAAAAGCTTTCTGGATTAGCACGTCACGAGTCGGGAAATGATAGCTGACGACGCCGTGAGATTGCGCCGCTTCGCTGCCGACTCGGCGATGCGTCACAGCGTCGACACCTTCCTTTTCTATAACCGCCAAAGCTCCCTTCAAAATTTGTTGTCGGGTCTTTTCTCCGGCGCTGATTTGCATTGTTAAGGTTCCGATCTTCGAATCTGTATTCGAACACCATTCGCTACGCATCTTGACATATGTAAAAGTCTATATATTTTGACATATGTCAAATTTTTTATGCCCGGAATGAAAGGGGAATTCATGGTTTATAGGAACATTCGTCCAGCAATCTTCGATCTAGGTTACAAGGCGGCCTTCGTCTTCCTAATCACCGCCGTAATCTCACTCGCCCTTCCACTTGAGGCCCCGGTTCCCACTCAGAGTGCGGCAGAACTATGGTTGAATACCGAGGCCGGGGGCTATCTTTTCGGCTGGCTCAATCAGGTCATCTTGATGTTGGCCTCTTCGGTGATCCTCTTGGCAGCCGGTCTTTTGATCTATTCATCAGCCCCACTTCGCGCCGGAGCGGTTTGGGTGCTTACGCTGATGTCAACCCTTGCGTTCCTGATATCAAAATTCCTGTCTCTCTGGTCGGTTCCGCTTACCGTAAAAGCGATCGCGGCGGAAAACGCGGTGGCTGGTTCAGCGCAATCCATCCTTACCACGCTGGGGCCGAGCGAAGCATTTGGCCTTGTGCCATCAATAGATTACCTTGGTTTCTGGCTCTATGGACTTATCGGTTTGTTACTATTCAGGCCGCTTTTTCGTCAGTCGCTCAGTGCCAAAATTGCCGCGATTGCGTTGCTGATGTATGGAATTCTGTTCCATCTCGTCTATGTCGCTGTCGTGATCGACCTGTTGGGTCAGAGTGATGTAGGGGATGCTTTCTTCCTGATCAATTTTTTGGTGCTGATTGCCGTAATCGCGCTTCTGTTCCGCTTTCGTGGCTCCCGCGTCGATACCATTCAGCCAACATTAGGCTCGGTTGCGTCATGACTATCAGAAACCCGATTAGCCGGCGGGATTTTCTCGACGGCGTTGCCCTGACCGTCGTTTCAGCAGCGTTGCCGCCACTCGCCTTGGCACAGACCAACAATCCCCTATCCACAAACCAACAACCCCCTATCCGGAGTGACTACCCTCCAGAACGCACTGGAATGAGAGGAAATCATCCTGGCGCTTTCGATGATGCGCATGCACTCGCCAGGGATGGAGAATCGCCGACAGCATTTCATGACACGGG
>JBILKO010000168.1:0-3318 GCA_044376615.1 Caulobacteraceae bacterium | reverse complement strand
GCGCGAGCAGTTCCGGGTGCTGTTCCTCGACAAGAAGAACCAGCTGATCGCCGACGAAGTGCAGAACCACGGCACCGTCGATCACGCCCCCGTCTATCCGCGCGAGGTCATGCGCCGGGCGCTGGAACTGTCGGCCTCGTCCCTGATCCTGGTCCATAACCACCCCTCCGGCGATCCCAGCCCGTCTCAGGCTGATATTGAAATGACCAAGCAGATTATTGAGGCGGGGCGATCTTTACGTATCTCGATCCATGATCATCTGGTGGTCGGCCGCGATGGCGTGGCCAGCTTTAAGGCCCTCGGCCTGATCTAGCCGATCGGTGATTGACGCCGCCTTGGCCTGCGCCCAGACTTTGGCCGTCATTCCTGCGCAAGAGACCTGATCATGACCGAGACCCCGGACGCCTATGCCACGGACCCTGCCCGTCTGGGCTTGATGCAGGGGTTTCCACCCGCGCCGGACAAGACCCTGGACCTGCAACGCAGCGATAGCCGCCGCTGGCCTAATACGCGCTGGAGCTTTAGCCACCAAAGGGAAATGACCCCAACGGCTGTCATCCGGCGCGGTCCTGGCGCGGCCAGTGTCCTGCCCTATGTCTTGCGCGATGATCTTGATGCTGTGGCCTTTACCAGCATGGATGGTCAGGCCATGAGCTGGGGCCAGTCCTTGGCCGCTAATTATACCGACGGGATTTTCGTCCTGCATAAGGGCACTGTGATTTATGAGCGCTATCTGGGGGCGCTCGAACCGCAGATTCCGCATATCGCCTTTTCGATCACTAAGTCCTTTGTCGGCATTTTGGCGGCCATGTTGCAGACCGAAGGCCTGCTCGATCCAGGGGCCTTAGTGACCCATTATGTGCCGGAACTGGAGGGCACGGCCTATGCCGATGCCACGCTTCGCCAGGTCATGGATATGACCATAGGGGTCAAGTATTCCGAGGACTATACCGACCCAGAGGCTGATGTGCGCACCTATGGCCGCGCCGCGGGCATGGCCCCGCAACCACCGGGCTATGACGGGCCACGCACCATTTTCGCCTTCCTTCAGGGCCTGCGAAAAGAGGGTGAGCACGGCCAGGCCTTTGCCTATAAGACCTGCAATACCGAGGTCCTGGCCTGGGTGGTGCAAAAGATCGCCAACCAGTCCTTTGCCAGCCTTGTGTCCGACCGGATCTGGCAAAAGATCGGGGCTGAGGAAGACGCCTATGTGCAGGTGGACTCCATTGGCATGGCCATGGCCGGCGGCGGGCTCAATACCACCTTGCGCGACCTGGCCCGGGTTGGGGAAATGATGCGGCTAGACGGGGTCTATAATGGCCAGCAAATCCTGCCCCGCGCCGTGGTGGATGATATTCGCGGCGGGGCCGATCGTGAGCATTTTGCCAAGGCCGGGGTGGCGACCCTGCCGGGCTGGTCCTATCGCAATATGTGGTGGGTTTCGCACAATAATCTCGGCGCCTATGCCGCCCGCGGTATTCATGGCCAGGCCCTCTGGATCGCACCAGGGGCGGATCTGGTCATAGCCCGCTATGCCTCACACCCGGTGGCCGGCAATGGCAACAGCGTATTGGACAAGGTCTCCCTACCGGCTTTTCAAGCCTTGGCCGAGCACTTGATGGCGATGGGCTAGGGAGGTGACGTTCCCAAAGTATTTTCAGAGTTCAGAATGTCCTTTTTTTAGCAGTTTAGCAGCCATTAGTTGAATCGGCCGGTTGCTGACTTAAGTTTCGGCGCACAGATTTCACACGAGGTCTTGTCAAAAATAACGGAAACTTGGCCAACGTTGGTAAACTTCTGACCATGGCGCGCGTCTAATCTGTTTTGGGGGGCGAAAAAGTCCTTAAGGGATCACAACGACATAAAACTAGACATTAGTGATCATTTCATTTCATGAATTTGTCAATAATCCTTTGATTTAATGTTATATTTCCTAACTAGAGAGGAGTTCAATTCGCAAGGTTGGGCTTTCATGAAACACTATAAATCCGCTCTGCTCTGTGCTGTTTCGGCACTGTGCCTGACGACATTCGCCAATGCCCAGTCAAGCCTCGCTGGGGCAAAAGCCGCTGACGGGGTGGTCGAGGAAATAGTGGTTGTCGGTCGCAAGCCGCTGTCCGACAGCGTTGCCGCAGCCTTGGCGGTTCAGCGCAGTTCGGACTCCATTGTCAGTGTTCTATCGGCCGACTCCGTCGGCAACATGCCCGACCAAAATTTGGCCTTCGCCATCGGTCGTCTTCCCGGAGTAGCGGTGCAGCGCGATCAAGGTCAGGCACGATACGTCAACCTACGCGGTGCACCAGTATATTGGACAACCTTGTCCTTCGACGGCATTAGCGTGGTCAGCCCCCAGGGTCGGGACTCTCGCTTCGACAATATCCCCTCCGCTATTGCCAGCCAAATCATTGTTGAGAAGGCCATTACCCCAAATATGGTCGGGGCCTCAGTCGCCGGTAATGTGGATATCCGCACTCGGCGGGCTTTTGACTATAAGGGCCAGACTATCACCGGCAAGCTGGGACTCGGTCATGTAGAGCTGGGCGATGGTCAGGAGAAAGATGGGTTCCTTGTTTACTCAAACATCTTTGCGGGAGGAAAGCTCGGCATTGTTGCGCAGGCATCCTACTACACCCGCGAAATGGCGACCGATAACTGGGAAACCGACCCTTATCTTTCAAACACCACTGATCCAACTAAGCGCTTTGCCCGCGAACACGAGAATAAGCATTACCGCCTAACGCGCGAGAATATTTCCGGCTCATTTCGAGCGGACTATATCCTGAACGATAGTAACAGCTTGTTTCTAAGCACGATCTATACCCAGTACCATGACGACGAATTGCGAGACAATTTCATCTTCCGCCTCGATCAAGGTACCGACGCGAACGGCAAAAGCTATACCAGCGCTGACTATATTAATGCTTCAGTTCCGAACCTCGGAACTTCATTTGGGGCTCGGATTAATGCCCGCATCGACTATCGCGACTCTGTTGAAGAAATGTCCACGACCACCATCGGCGGTGAGCACCGGTTCGCCAATTGGGACGGGTCTTGGCGTGTGAATTACACCGATACATCAGATGGCCGTGATACGCCTGTGACTGCTGCTTTTCAGAGCCCTTCCAGCTTCCTACTTCGCCCGACCGTTGATTTTGATTTACGCAACGGTGATGTGAACACGGTCCGACTCTATCAGACCCTCGGGACATCGTCGGCTCGGATCAAGGGCGCTCAGGTCACGAATATCGAGAACTTCCAGTTCCCGATGACCAGCATTGGCAACCTTTATGGCGGAGATATCACCCAGGCTTGGACCTT
>JBILKO010000072.1:0-12296 GCA_044376615.1 Caulobacteraceae bacterium | reverse complement strand
GTTTGATCTGAGCCGGGATTTTAACTTCGGTGGCAGGTCCTCGAGATTCGCATTTGGCGGCAACTACACCGATCGGCAAAAGAAATCGAGGGAGCGGTCCTTTACTAAGAGCTATTCGACCGGCAACCCGACCTGGGGCCAATTTGCGGCCGACCTTGATTATCTTGGCTCTCAGAACCTCCAATATACTTTCCGTTATACGAACAAGGATTATACAACCGCCTTCATGAATTCTTTAGAGGCAGCTGGAGACGGGGTGCTTAATGATACCCGTCTAAACTATTATCAGGTTAGCGAAGAGATCTTGGCCGGCTACGCCATGGCGACCACAGATTTCAATTGGGGTAACATTGTCTACGGCGCGCGGGTTGAGCAGGTGAAAAACACCGGTCAGGCCTATGTCGCCTTCCCAGCCGTGGGTTCAGTCAAGGCCGACACTCGCCTAGTGAATACGTCTAGCGACGATGTCCTTGTCTATCCCAGTGCTCATTTCAACTGGAACATCTCTGAGACTGTGAAGGGCCGCCTCGGCCTAACCACCTCGGCCTCCCGCCCAGACTTTGACGACCTTCGCCCGAGCTTCACAATCAGCGACTCTACCCAGTCGGTCTCTGGTGGTAACCCAGACGCAAAGCCGGAACGGCAGCAAGGTATTGATGCTTACATTGAGTGGTATATGACGCCAACAGGTTTCATGTCCGCAGGCGTCTTCTACAAGAACATCAATGATGTTCTTGTGAAGCGGTCCAGCCTATTCAATCAAACCGTGCTCAATCTGCCGGGTCTTGATCGTTCAGGCTATGTCTATACGGCCGTTGGTAATGGCGGAGATGGCCACCTACAAGGTTTGGAACTCGCCTTTGTCGGAACAATTGAACAATTCGCCCGCGCCAATGAATGGCCAGCCTGGACTGAAGGGTTTGGAGTCAATCTGTCGGCGACCTTCACGTCTTCGGAAGTGAACCTACCTTCTGTCAACGGTGTCCCCGCTCGGAAAATCGCTCTATTGGGCAGCTCAGACGGTGTCTACAACGCGCAAGCGACCTATGAGAAATATGGTTTGTCTGTTCGCCTAGCCTATCAATACCGCACGCCTTGGGGTGAATCGGTAGGCGACTATCGTGTCATAAATGGAGGGGTCTATCCCGTCGATAACGGCGATATTTTTTGGGACGCCGATGAGGAACTCGACCTGTCGATCCGCTATCAAATAAATGAAAAGCTAGAAGCCTATTTCGATGGCGTGAACCTAACCAACCAAGGCTCTCGTCGTTTTGGCGACAAGAGCGCAAATCCCATAGAGTTCGAGAAATTCGGCAAGCGCTTCATCGGAGGCGTGCGCTTTAAATTCTAGGTTTCACTTATGACTTAAGGCGATCCAGGTCGGGGCTTACCTTGCAGGACGTTTTCCTCTTTCGACTACTGAGGTAAGTGAATGCAAATACACTTCTTACCTATTGTTTCCGCGCTATTTCTCGCCTTGGTCACCTCCGCCTGCGCCGTGCTGGGTCCGGAGGCGCAGTCGGATTCCGGAAACCTGAAGGTTGGAGTTGGCACCCCTGTGCCGGCCGCAGCCGAGACCCTGGCCGTTGCTACTGAGCGTGCCGATGCCGCGGACGATCCGGAGATTTGGGTTGATCCAACGGATTCGACCCGCGTCGTGATTTTCGGCACGGACAAGCAGGCCGGCCTCTATACTTATGACGTTACGGGAAAGCCCACCGGCTTCTTTCCTGATGGTAAGCTCAATAATGTCGATCTGCGCGATGGGTTGATGACCCCCGATGGTCAACGGGTGTTGGTCGGGGCCTCTGACCGGGGGCGTATGGGCGTGGCCTTATATCTGATGGACCCCACTAGCCTTAAACTCAGCCCTTGGGGTCTGATTCGGCTAGATCTGGCTGAACCCTACGGTTTTTGCATGGGCCGGCGAGGTTCAGATTTCATTGCCGTTACCAATGGCACTGACGGTCAAGTGCGCCAGGTGCGGGTTTCGGTTCAAGCAGACGGTTCTATGATGGCCACTGAAGAACGGCGGTTCGCGGTGGGCAGCCAAACAGAAGGCTGCGTGATAGACGACCAAACTGGATCTCTCTATATTGGTGAGGAGGCGGTAGGGGTTTGGCGTTATGACCTCGACCCAACCTCCAGCCGTCCGCGCGTTCAAATCGCGACTGCTCCCTCCGAGATTCTAAAGCCCGATGTTGAGGGAATGAGTCTGTTGCGAGACGGTGATAAGACCTGGCTGGTCGTGTCCAGCCAGGGGGACAGCGCCTTTGCCGTATGGCGCGTCGATACGGTCGAGCCAATCTATCACGGGCGCTTCTCAGTGGTCGCATCTGAGGGTGTTGATGGGGTAACTGGTACAGACGGCGTAGCGGCGAAAGGCGGGCAAGTCGGTCCCTATTCTCAGGGTTTAGTTGTGGTGCAGGACGACATCGATGACACTGGCGAGGCGGCGACGTCCAATCGCGTGAGACAGAACTTCAAGCTTGTGGATTGGCGGGCCGTAAAGTCAGCGCTGAAATTAGACTGAGCGGGTTCCGGACTCTCATGCGTGAATGACGGGCACCATTGTCGTCTGCGTGACCAATTTGAGTCGTCGGAAATGTTGAGATGCCAGCGCTTGATGCAGGATTAGACTGGGGCTGATTCTGGGCCGAAAAAAGATACGGGCGAGAATATCCATCAGCCTGCCCTCAAGGCTTAACCTGCATCTTCGCCGTTCTGCCTAACCCACCATTCGGCTCCGCCCCTCCCAGAACGCCTTGCGCAGTTCGCGGCGTAGGACCTTGCCCGATGGGTTGCGGGGCAGGGTCTCAGCGAAATCGACGCTTTTGGGCACCTTATAGCCCGCGATCAGGCCGCGGCAGTGGGCGATGATCCCCGCAGCATCCGGCTCGAAGCCGGGCCGCAGCACGACCACGGCCTTGACCGCCTCGCCCCACTTGTCGTCGGGCACGCCAATGACGGCGGCATCGGCGACGCTGGGATGGCTGTAGACGGCGTTTTCGACCTCGGCCGGATAGACGTTTTCACCGCCGGTAACGATCATGTCTTTGACCCGGTCATGGATGAACAAATAGCCGTCGGCGTCGAAACAGCCAGCATCGCCGCTCTTGAACCAACCCTCGGCATCAATGGCTTCTGCTGTGGCCTCGGGGCGTTTCCAATAGCCCTTCATGACGCCGGCTGAGCGGATCTCGATCTCGCCAACCTCCATGACCGCGGCAGGCTTGTCGCCATTGCGAATGCGCACCTCATAGCCCGGCCAGGGCTGGCCGCAGGCGCGCAGCTTGTCAGGGCGCTGATCATGATCCTCGGGCGTCAGGACGCAGCCGCCGCCAATGGTTTCGGTCAGGCCATAGAGCTGGGTAAAGGAACAGCCAAATTGCGCCTTGGCGGCGAGCAGGACGGCCTCGGAAATGGGCGAGGCGCCATAAAAGATTCGGCGTAGGCTGGAAAAATCGGTCTCCTTACAGCCCGGCACCTGCAGCACCATATTGATCACGACCGGCGCTAAGAAGGCGTGATTGACCTTGTGCTCTGGGATCAATTTCAAGATCACGGATGGATCGATTTCGCGCAGGACAACGACCTTGGTGCCTTGTAACAGGCCAAGCGCGCCGAGATTGCAGCCCGCAACATGGAAAAGCGGCATGGCGGCGAGCAAAACATCGCCCAGCTCATACCGCGCCCAACCGGCCTGAACGCCGCAGGTAAACAGGACATGATAGTTCTGATTGGTCAGCTGAACGCCTTTGGGCAGGCCGGTAGTGCCCGAGGTATAGAGCTGAATGACATCGTCATCGGGCAGGGCCTTTAGGCCCGGGTCCGTGGCCGGATACTGGCTGATCCAGTCCTGTAAGGACGGCCAGCGCGGATGGCCTGGCTCGACCTGGATGAGGTGTTTCAGGCTTGGGCAGTCGCCCAGGATGGAATCGATGACGTCGACAAAGGCCTGACCGCAAATCATGACGGTGGAGTCGGTGTCATTGATGACAAAGGCCGCTTCGGGTGGGGCCAGTCGCCAATTAACCGGGGCCAGGCAGGCGCGGGCCTTGGCGGCACCCATCCAATAGGTGAAGAATTCATCGTCATTCTTGGCCATGCAGGTGACCCGGTCACCCGGCTTGACGCCTGCTGCTATCAGGGCATTGGCGCAGCGGTTCGAGGCTTCCTCCAGCTGGGCATAGGTCGTGGTCCGGCCCTCAAACCAAAGCGCAATATCATTTGGCCGCAGGGTAGCCTGGATGCGGGGAATATCGGCAATGGTCACAAAGTCGCTCATGGTCCGGTCCTGCCCTCACGGCCCGCCTGGCTTATGACTGCCAAGGTCAGGCAAAGAAAAGCCGCCCCCGTCATCCTACCATGGTCATGGCAAGACAAAGGGGGCGGCGATCTAGTCCAATTTATTCAGCGGCAGCCTTGGGCGCATAGCCCAAGATCGCCTTGACCTCGAGGAATTCGCCAAAGGCGTGGTCACCCCATTCGCGACCATTGCCCGACATTTTGAAGCCGCCAAAGGGGGCCATCATATCTGGAGCGGCCTGGTTTAGATTGACCTGACCGGCGCGAAGGCGCGCGGCGACAGCCTTGACCTGGGTCATGTCCTTGCCGGAAATATAGGCGGCGAGGCCATATTCGGTGTCATTGCCCATATCGACGGCCTGATCGACCGTGTCATAGCCAAGAATGGCGACCACGGGGCCAAAGATCTCTTCCTTGGCTATGGTCATGTCATTGGTGACATTGGCAAAGACGGTTGGCTTGACATAATAGCCCTTATCCAGACCTTCAGGACGGCCCGTGCCGCCCGCGACCAGGGTTGCACCCTCATCAATGCCCTTTTGGATCAGGCCCTGGATCTTGTTCCACTGGGTCTCGGAAATCACCGGGCCGAGCTGGGCATTGCCATTGGGATCGCCAACCGTGTGGCTATCGGCGGTTTCCTTGGCGATGGCGATGACCTCGTCCATCTTCTTGCCCGGAACCAGCATGCGGGTCGGGGCATTACAGGACTGACCCGAATTCATCATGACCGAGCGGATGCCGCCCGCCACGGCTGAGGCGAAATCAGCGTCTTCCAAGATGATGTTTGGCGACTTGCCGCCCAGTTCTTGGTGCACGCGCTTAACGGTCGGGGCGGCATTCTTGGCTACCTCGATCCCGGCCCGGGTCGACCCCGTAAACGAGACCATATCGATTTCCGAGTGCGACGAGATCGCCGCGCCAACCACGGGGCCATCCCCATTGATCAGGTTAAAGACCCCAGCGGGCACGCCTGCCGCATGCATAATTTCAGCCCAGATATAGCCCGAGAAGGGGGCGATTTCTGATGGCTTCAGCACCATGGTGCAGCCGGTGGCGAGTGCCGGGGCAACCTTACAGGCGATCTGATTGACCGGCCAATTCCACGGCGTGATGAAGCCGCAAACCCCAATGGGTTCCTTAACCAGCAGGGTCGAGCCGCGCAGGTCTTCGAACTTGTAGTTTTTCAGGACCTCAATCGCGGTCTGGATATGGCCAATGCCCATGGCCGCTTGGGCGCGCTGGGACAGCCAGCCCGGAGCGCCCATTTCTTCGGTAATGGCAGCGGCCATATCGCCATAGCGCTTTTGGTACTCAGCCGCGATCCGCTCGAGCAGATCAATGCGCTGTTCGCGGGTGGTTAGCGAATAGCTGGCAAAGGCCTTGCGAGCCGCCTTGGCGGCGCGATCGACATCGGCGGCGCTGCCCATGCTGATCTTGCCGCAGACTTCTTCATTGGCTGGATTGATCACGTCCAGGGTCTTGGCGACAGCTGGATCGACCCACTGGCCGTCAATGTAAAACTTGGTGTATTCGCGCATCTGTCTTCCTCCTGAGGGCGTTCATCCTGCTGAGCCAATGCCTTGGCCTTTTTGGGTCTTGTCCGAGTGATCATTGATCATGAGCAAAGGCCTGGCTGTATGCAAATCATAATTGGTGAACCAGGGCCAGTCCCGCAACCGGGCTTTGGGCCTTGAGCACATAATTGGCCCGAATTGAGCCAATATAAAGGTCGCGCAGATCGGGCCCGCCCCAGGTGACATTGGTTGGGTGATTGACCACCTTGCCGCTGGGATCGTGTATGACGGTAATCTTGCGGCCCTTGGGCGTGATGGCGACCACCTTGTTAGCGGCGGGCAGACAGACCCATAGATTGCCCTCGGCATCCAGGCCAACCCCATCCGTATAGCCCAGGCGGCTTTGGATGAAGCTTGGCAAGTGAAGATTGGGGTTCAGCTTACGTTTTGCGACGAGGCCGAGCTTAGGTCCATAACGCTCGCCCATGCCCAAGCGCTCGCCGGGCAGGATCTCAAAGCGCAGGACGTCCCCAGCGCTGGTCTGGGCGCAATAGAGAAAGTGCTCATCAGCCGACAGGGCTAGGCCATTGGGAAAGCATAAGCCCTCGGCAACGATCTGGCTGGACCCATCGGGCCGCAAGACAAACAGGAAGCCATCAGGGCGACCATCCAGGGCATCTGGCCAGGTCGGGGCATGGGTGGAATTGGCGCACCAGATGTTTC
Source organism: Caulobacteraceae bacterium (assembly GCA_044376615.1). GTDB lineage: Bacteria > Pseudomonadota > Alphaproteobacteria > Caulobacterales > Caulobacteraceae > CAISGS01. The sequence goes on along the minus strand of JBILKO010000072.1, from coordinate 5,745 downwards.
CAGCGCGGTCAATCACTGGGTAATTGGATGAGGTCAGGGTTCGGCCACCGACCGCTGCCAGCAAGGTCTCGCGCTGGCCGGTGGCGGGATCAAATCGCTCCAAGGGTCCAGCCTGGCCATCATAAATGCCGAAATTCGCGATAACGATCCGCCCTTGCGCGTCCATATTGATGCCATTAGGCGCGCCCATTTGCGGTCCCATGCGCTTGAAAGACCCGTCCGGGAAGATTTCCGCCACAGCGCATTGATGGTCCGAGGCAAACACCCGCCCATCCTTGCCGACGACCACATCTTCGGGCCGATTGATGCCGACCGCGATCTTGGTAAAGGCCGAAACGGGAATGGGTTTCATGGGCATGGAGCGTTCCTTGGAGTTTTTTCTAGATTGCGCATTTGCCAGCTGACTGTCCATGGCTCTTGCCGCCGCCGAAGCAGGCGCAGACTCTTGTTGTTGGTCACAATTATGATAAGGTAGTGCGCAACTTGGAGTGCGTTATGACCCATTCCCTCGATGGCCCAAACCCAAACGCCAATAAATTCAAGCGGTACCGCGCATCGCAACAGAGCAAGGGCATGCGGCTGCTGCGCGTTTGGGTGCCCGATCCACGCCAGGAAAGCTTTGTGATCGAGGCCCGGCGTCAGGCTGCTCTACTCAGCGGTCGGCCTGAGGAAAAAGAGGCGACAGACTTTATTGCCGCTGGGTTTGATTGGACCCAAACTTGAGGCGTGGCGATCTCGTTATCGTGTCCGCACCTGGTGGCTATGGCAAGCCTCGGCCCGCAGTCATTATTCAATCTGATCAATTGGTTGGAACCGATAGTGTGCTGGTTGCCCTCATAACCAGCGCTATGGTCGATGCGCCGATCTTCCGTCTGACGATAGACCCATCGGCGCAGAATGGCCTCAAGGTGCCGTCGCAGGTCATGGTCGATAAGATTGTCGCCTTGCCCAGAGCCAAGTGCGGTGAGGTCATTGGCCAACTTATGGCCTCCGAGATTACTGCACTGAATGCCTTATTGGCTGTCACTGTCGGTCTTGCCGATGGTTCAGGGCGTTAGCCCCTTGCAGCCAAGGCCAGGGACGCCTAGTCGATAGATTGTCCAAACCGGCTAGAGGATGGAAACCATGTTGGCTTCAGGTGAGCGCGTCACCGCTGCCGTCTTAATCATAGGCGATGAAATCCTATCGGGCCGAACCCAAGACACCAATTTGGCGGCCATTGCTAGGTACATTGGTACCTATGGCGTTGACCTGGCCGAGGCGCGGGTCGTCGGCGACATTCCGGAAGAGATCATCACCGCCGTGAACCATTTGCGTGGCCGCTATGACTATGTCTTTACGACCGGTGGTATTGGCCCAACCCATGACGATATTACCGCCGACTGCGTCGCCGATGCTTTTGGCGTGAAGCTGTACGAGCACCCCGAAATCATGGCACTGCTGACCGGCCGATTTGGTGACCAGTTGAATGCCGCGCGGCGGCGCATGGCGCGTGTCCCTGAAGGCGGGACCTTGATCAAAAATCCCGTCAATGGCCCGCCTGGGTTCCAGATCGGCAATGTCTTTGTCATGGCCGGCGTGCCCCAAATTATGCGTGGCATGCTTGAAGACATTGGCTGGCGGTTAAAGGGCGGGGCGGTGGTCGTTTCACGCACAGTGCGCGTAGAGGGCACGGGCGAAGGCACCTTGGCCGCGCCGCTTGAAGCCGTTGCCAAGGCGCACCCAAACCTTTCGCTCGGCTCCTATCCGTTCTTTTCCAATGAGCAATATGGTTCCAACCTGGTTATACGCGGGCGTGATCCGGTTGTGGTCGATGCGGTGGTGCATGAACTTATCGCGGCCTTGGTTGCTGCCGGAGTGTCCGGCGCCGTCGCGGTAGACGCCACCGCTTAGGCCCTAGCGTACAAGGCACGCACCACCCCTGGACTTGATCTGGCTGCAGAGCAGCATGGCCGCAGAACGGTTGGGAAACCCGACAAACAGGGCCCGGTAAACGGTCCTGCCATTGGCATCAATGGGTTGGATTTTGTTTTCATACGGTGCGGTTTGGGTGCCCAATTGGCTGCGAACCAAGGCTAGGGCGGTCGATGCGCCCTCAGACGTGCTGGCGGCTACCACCTGAACTTCTATGCCCGTCGGGGGCGCATAGGCAGGTGGTGATGGTCGAGGTGGTACTACAGGTGAAGGCGGCACATAGGTTGGGGCTACTGGGGTTGGGGCCGTAGGCTTTTGGTAAGGGGCAGGCGCAGGTGCGGCTGAGGCTTTAGCCATTTCAAGGGGCGGCGGCACAGCCCTTTGCTGGCAAACCGTGTTGATCGTTTCGGAAAGATACGCCGTGCCAATAGGTTTGATCCATTGCGCACTGCCCGGCAATATGCGCGGCGCGCCGACCAGGTTGGACGCTGGATAGACATCCGTCTGATGGATCAAGATCATCGATTTGGTACAGTCGACATCCAGCGAGACCAGCGTCGATCGTCCTTGAATGAGATCTGAAAACCTCGGGCTTATGGTCTCGCCGCGAAGGCGGACATCCTTGACAATGTTCGATCTCGGATCAAGCGATCCAAAACGAGCAACGGTAACGACCATATCACTGCCAACCGCGATTGCTGATGCGGGTGCTATATTGGTCGTCTTCAAAAGCCATTCGGATATGGCGGCGGCCGTTGAGCCAGTCGGATAGGTGCCATCCGACTCATTTGTACCGGTCACAACCGTTTCAGATCCGCCCGCCGGTTGCGCAATCACTCGACCATTGACGCTAGCAAGCATAGTAAGGCCCAAGGCGACAAGCCATGACCTCCCCCATATTGACCCGCCATTGCGCGCGCGGTGCCGAGATTTCATGACTCGTATGCTCCTAGCGTGGCCTAACCTAGCGCATTGCTTAAACTGCTTTGGGCCGTGCCGTCGAGCGGGATGAGTGGGCGTGGGTCGTCCGCCTGCTGCAATTTGCATTGCCGTGATTGGACGCTAGACTTGATGGACCCTTCTGTTAGACAGGGCCGCACCTCGAACGGCTCTGGGCCGAGTTGGGGATGGGGACGTGGCGGAACTGGTAGACGCGCCGGACTTAAAATCCGTTGATTTCGGTCGTCCGGGTTCGATTCCCGGCGTCCCCACCAAACGCTGAACGCAGCAAAACGCCCAATAAAAAAGCCGCCACCGGAGAGGGTGGCGGCTTTTCTTAAGAACGAAGGGCTTGATTAGAAGGCGGCCTTCAAGCTGGCGGTGAATCGATCACCGGCAAACTTGTCGCCATAAAAATCAGTGCCCTTCTTTTCAGTGCCTGAATAGCGCACATCAATGCCGAAATGATCATTCAGCGGATAGGTCACGCCTAGGTTCCAGGTCGTGTAGCCATTGATGCCGGCCTTTTCCTTATCCAGGTCTTGGTATCCGATTGCGCCGGAAACAGTTGCCTTGATCGGCAGGACATAGGCGGCATTGGCTTCGTAATAATAGGACGCGCCGGTCTTGCCGTAATATTCTGGGCTGTAATAGAAGGCGCCGCCGATCGTAGCGTCACCAATGGCCTTGGAAGCAGCGATCTTGCCTTCCCAATAGGCGTAATTGGCGGCTGATGGTGAACTGGCATAGCCATAATAGATCACGCCAAAATCAAGATTGATGCCTTCCACGACGGGCTTCACGCCGGCATAGAGGTCATATTCGACATTGGTCTTGTTTTCTGGATCACCAGCCGTTGGACCGAAATCAACATTCGACAACCAAGCGCCTGCATAGAGCATGCCTGAAGACGCATCAACGCCACCTGAAAGTGCTGCCTTACCCTTGGTTTGGCTCAGGCCGCGGAAGATATAGTCGGAGCTGACCGCTGCATTGTAAGACAGTGTCGGCGCAGCCATGTCTTCTGCAACTGCAGCCGAACTAAAAGCCAGACCGAATGTTGCGGCGCAGAGCGCCAGTTTTAAAGTTTTCATATCTAATATCCCCATTAGAACACAACTCGTATTGAGCCGCGTATTGATTAACAACCCCTCAATATTGACGGAACCATGACCGTTGCAAGCCCCGCCGGATCTCGCTGAGGCTGATCCGAGTGAAGGAAGTGTGAGGCAAAGACGGCGCTTAGCACCATAAATCATGCAAGTTTGCCCAAAATTTGACCGGATAATCGGCGCAGCATGAAAATTGCCCGTATGCTGCCTGAAATTTGAGCAGTGAACTACAAGCTTATGCTTTATCTAAGTTCGGATGCAAGGCGCGCGGGGAACTTGATGATCCAGCGCCATGCCCAACGATAGTGCAATTAATGTTGCATTTATGTCACATTGAACAGTGGGGGGGTACTTCAACAGAGACTGCGCATATTCCGGAAAGTTTGATCACTTTAACTATCGTTCTGTCTGATGTTAATCTTAACACTGTAAGATCATGATTGTTGATCAAATTAATGGATGTTACCAATTAGGATTATAACAGTGTGGCCGAGCGGCCCCTACCGAATTTGTAGGCCTACTAAATGATGAATGGGATTATTGTAATTATGTCCGATGAAGACGGCAGTCGTCATTGGTATCTTGATGGTAAACGCCATCGCGACGACGGTCCTGCTATCATTTTGGCGAATGGAACGCGGTACTGGTACAGAAACGGTTTGCGGCACCGTGAAGATGGTCCTGCTATCATCCGACGCAACGGCTCCTTTCATTGGTATAAGAACGGCCTACGTCATCGCGAAGATGGCCCTGCGATAGAGTATGCTGATGGTGATCGGTGGTGGTATTTTGAGGGCAAGCTACACCGCGAAGGTGGTCCGGCGATTGAATGGGCACCCGGTAGAACGTCCTGGTGGATCAAGGGCATTAATTATGACGAGAAATTGTATGAAGCTGCGCTCGCGCGCTATCTCTTTGCTGAGGAAAAGGCACGAAAGCGTCGGCGCCCAACCGAGGACGCAGCTTAGGGACTAACGTCTGGCGGTATGCCCTTTGGCCCTTGCGCGAGCCGCTCAAGGTGAACCTCGGCCAATCAAGACTGCCGTTTTACGTCGTTGAGGTGTAATATCAGTGGCAATCGCGTTTCGATTCGATCAAGCTTTTATTGAGTATTAGCGGGTCTAGTACAATCTGATTGTTCTCAAGAGATCAATGACATGGGCGAAGCTGGAGTGGGTTCATGACAAGTTCGAATTCTGAACCAGTTCAAAAGATGGACCCAGATGGTAGCATTCATTGGTACCTAAACGGGCAACGCCACCGCGATGATGGCCCTGCAGTCGTTTTGGCCAATGGGAGCACGCATTGGTTCCGTCACGGTAAGCGGCATCGGGACGACGGACCAGCGATCACCCGCGAAAATGGGTCATCGCACTGGTACCAGAACGGTCTGCTTCACCGCGAAGATGGCCCTGCGATCATCTATTCCGACGGCGATCGTTGGTGGTACTATAACGGCAAGTTGCACCGTGAAGATGGCCCTGCGGTACAATGGAAGACCGGCGGCGGCACTTGGTGGATAAATGGGGTTCAATACACCGAAGAGACATTCAATGCGGCCCTGATGCGGTTTATCCGTGCTCAAGTGGACGAGAAGCGTCGCGCCGGCCTGAAGCGGAAATTGCTGGGCTAGGCCACTGGTTGCCTTGACAAGTTACCCAGGTAAGGACGCCCCTTCTCTATCTCATACTCAAGCTGGCAAATCCCAGGTGAGTTCCGGCATCGACCAGCAGGGTTTCGCCAGTCACATGCCGTGCGGCACGTGAGGCAAAGAATACAG
>JBILKO010000055.1:0-15634 GCA_044376615.1 Caulobacteraceae bacterium | reverse complement strand
TAACCATAATTTCGCACCCTCGGCCGATGAAAACGGATTCGATCAAGGGCATGGTGACCTCGGCGCTTCAGCGCGCCTCGCAGGCCACGGGCGTCGATTTTGGCTATTTGGTCAAGACGGCTGCGCGTGAGAGTTCCAATAATCCCCTGGCCAAGGCGGCAACATCCTCGGCGGCGGGACTGTTTCAATTTATCGACCAGACCTGGCTTGCGACCCTAAAGCAATATGGGGCCAAGCACGGCTATGGCGGCTTTGCTGAGCTAATCGAAAAGGGCTCGGACGGGCGTTTCCGCGTCGATAATGCCAATGCACGCCGTGCGGTGATGAACCTCAAATTCGATCCCCAGGCCTCAGCCCTGATGGCTGGAGAAATGACCTCTGATCACGCCGATTTTCTGCGCGCCCGGGTCGGGCGTGAGCCTACGGGCGGCGAGCTCTATATCGCACATTTCTTAGGCCCCCAGGGCTCTGCAAGGCTCATCCAGGCCGCGCAATCCCAGCCTGGCGCATCGGCGGCCAATATGTTCCCGGACGCCGCTGCGGCTAATCGGTCGATCTTTTACAGCCAGGGGCGACCAAGGACTGTGTCCGAGGTCTATGCCAACCTCACTCGCTCAGCAGGCTCATCTCAGCCGGTGGTAGCCCAACAGACTGAACCTGGTGGCTATCTGCAATATGTCTCAAGCAAAGGGCAGGAGCACCGGGCCCTGAAACAGGCCCTGGTCGAAATGATCCTTGGCGATCTGTCACCAAATGCCGCCGCCGAAAGCGGCTTGGCTGCTGGTCTGGCGGGTGCTTCGAGTACCAAGTCCAACCTTGCTGGCGGCTTCTTTAATGCCGAGATGCTGAAGCTCTTGTCTGAATCCCGGCAAAAAGAAGCCGCCAAGCTAGGCCTGGCCAAGGCCGGCGAAAGCGACCCGGTCTAGCCAACCGCCTTGATCGCTTCGATCTCACCGGCAGAATAGCCAAGGCCGGTCAAGATTTCATCCGTATGCTGACCCATGCTTGGGGCAGGTCCCTTGGGGCCATCATCAGCGCCGGGGAAGCGGGCAGGGCCGCCGGGTGCGCGGAAACTGCCGCCGCGGCCATCTGGGGTCTCGACGATACAGCCAGCCGCGATCGCTTGGGGGTCATTGGCGACCTCGGCCGGTGTCTGCATGGGCGACCAGGCAATGTCGGCAGCATCGAGCCGAACGGAAACATCGGCAAAGCTCATGGCCGAAAAGGCTTCGTCTAACAGCCGAACCAGCTCAGGCCCATGGTCGCGCCTGGCCTTGGCCTTGGCAAAGCGGGGGTCCTCGATCAAGTCTTCGCGGTTTGCCGCCTTGGCTATGGGCGGCCAATCGGCATTGCCTTGACGCGGCAAGAGACAGATCCAGCGCCCCTCTGCGGTTTGGAAGAAATTGGCCAGAGGATTGATCGCGGACTCGCGCGGGCGGGTAGAGGCCAGCTTGCCGAGCCGAAGCTGGATGGCCATGTCCGACCCGATCGAATAGACCCCAGATCGCAGAAGCGAGGTTTCCACCAGCCGCCCCTTGGCGGTCGTTTGGCGTTCAACGACGGCAGCCAGGATGGCCGAAACGGTGGCGAGCGAGGTGACGTGATCGCCCATGGCGGTGCGGATCGGAAAGGGCTCGGCCCCCTTGGGCGCGGTCAAGGCACCAACCCCGGCCCTGGCCCAATAGGCGGCCATGTCAAACCCTGGCCGGTCCGCATCAGGACCAGTCAGGCCATAGCCGGTCACCGAGCAATAGATTAGCCGCGGATTACCGGCCATCAGGCTTTCATGGTCCAGTTTTGCGCGCTTTAGGGCGGCTGGGCGGACATTGGTTAGGAAGACATCGGCGGTCTGGATCAGCCGGGTCAGGACCTCGTGCCCTTCGGGCTTGGAGATGTCGAGCACGATGGACTTCTTGCCGCGGTTATCCAGCTCGAACACCGGATTGGCTGCCTGGTCGGAGCCGATACTGTCGAAGAATTTGCGGATCGGGTCGCCGCCAGGCTGTTCGATCTTGATAACCTCAGCGCCCCAGTCTGTCATGATGCCTGCGGCACCGGGCGCGGCGATATAGGTAGCCAATTCAATAATCTTCAAACCCTCGAGCACGTGCATCCCCAGTCTTGTTATGGCGCTTCAATGGCGGCGCGATTTAGAAATCTATTGTGGCTTTGCCTTTCGAATGTGGAAAGGGATTTGACGCGCCAGGTGCACGGAAAGTGTTCGTTAAGCTTAAGGGCCTATGATTGAACACAGTTTTTGGACCGCAATCTTGATAGGCAACTTGGCTTGACCACCGAACTAGGCAACCTGACTTCGGCCGATCTTAAGGTCCTTGTGCGCGGTGAGACGCCCGAGGCGAGGGCCGGCGCCGCGCAAAAGCTATGCAAGGTCATGGCTAAGGCGATCTTGACACCAAACGAACGCCGCCAAGCGCAGGAAATCCTGCGTATCATGGTCGCGGATGCCAGCCAATTGGTGAGAAAGGCGCTCGTCACCACACTGACCTCCTCTCCCCTCGTGCCGCGTGATGTTGCAATGCGGCTTCTGCAGGATGTTGACGAGATTGCCCTCCCAATCCTGAGTTGTTCTCCCGCATTTACCGACGAAGATCTGGTCGAGGTATTGCAGGTCGCCGGGGCGGCGCGTCAAATTGCGATTGCGCTTCGACCGCGTCTGTCTGAGCGGGTAACAGGCGTCATTGCCGATTTTGGCGCCACCGAGGCTGTTCGAACCGCCTGCCGAAATGACAATGCCATGTTCTCTGAGCGTGCGCTTAACCAGGTGATCCGGCGCTTCGCCGGGTCTAAAACCATTATGGCAACGCTCGCCTATCGGCGTACCTTGCCCCATTCGGTGCTCGAAAAACTGGTCAGCCTAGTCAGCGACCAGGTCCGTGACCACTTGGTTACCCATCATGACGTCGCCGCTGCTACCGCCGACGTGATCGCCAAGGGCACCATGGAGCGGATCGTCGTCGATCTTGTTGATGAGATCGAAACAACCCAAGACTTGGCCGCCTTTGTCCAACATTTGTACGAGATCAACAGGCTCAGCCCGTCGCTGCTGTTAAGAGCATTGGCCAATGGCATGATGGCGTTTTTTGAGTACGGCCTTGCGCGTTTGACCGGCCTGCCGCATGCGCGAATCTGGCTCATGGTACACGATTCCGGCTCGTTAGGCCTAAGAGCCGTCTATGAGCGCGCTGGTCTGCCACATCGTCTGTTCCCGGCCTTTCAGGCCGCTGTCGATAGCTTCCATCAATTAAGCTTTGACGGCCGGGTCAATGACCGCGAACGGTTTAAGGAGCGGATGCTGCAGCGGTTTTTGACTCAGCCGCACCAGGTTAGCCGCGAAGATCTCGACTATTTGCTTGACAGGCTTGACCGGCTTCAGAGCGCTTCGCGTTCTAAGGCGTCGACGATCACCAAGGCAGCAGCTTGATCCAAAGCTGAATTGCGTCACCATGGGGGCCAATGAGCGTGCCGGTCACGCCTAAAGGAATGCCCGATGACCACCGAACCTGCTACCATTCGCCCTGCGGCCACCATCTTATTGGTGCGCGACCAGCCCGCGTTTGAAGTCTTGATGGTAAAACGCCATCATCAGATCGATTTTGCGTCAGGGGCCTTGGTTTTTCCGGGAGGGAAAACCCATGCGGGGGATCATGATCCTAATTGGGCGGACCGGTCATTGGGCTGGCAAGACTTCCCCGAGATCGAACGCGAGCTGCGCATCGCGGCCATCCGTGAGGCCTATGAGGAAGCGGGCATATTGCTCGCCCGGAATGCGTCGGGAGGGATGTTTACCGGCAGCGATACGGCCCATGCCGCGCGTGATGCCGTGGCCCAAGACAAGCGTCCATTTCTAGACTTGATTCATGAGCTGGACCTGTTTCTCGATCTCGGCAGCTTGTCGGCCTTTGCGCGTTGGATCACGCCGTCCATGATGCCAAAGCGTTTCGATACCTGGTTTTATGTTGCTCGCGCACCTGAAGACCAGCTAGCGGCTTGCGATGGCTGGGAAATGGTCGATAGCGAATGGATTGCGCCCAATGAAGCTCTGCGGCTGGCGGCGTCGGGAGAGCGAAAAGTTATATTCCCCACCCGGATGAATCTGCAGCTCTTGGCAGAGAGCACCGATGCTCATGATGCGATGAGCCGAGCTGTGGCCAGGCCGCTGGTCACCGTTGAGCCCAAGGTAGAAAAACGTGAAGGCGGGCCTGTCCTTGTCATCCCGCACGATGCTGGCTACGGCGCCGTAGAAGAGCCGCTTTCGGCAGTGACCTAAGGCCCGATGACTTGGTCGACTTTTCGTTTTAGGTCGAAGATAATCCCGATAGTTGGCTCGACTTGGTCATCTCGGGCATCGGATGCAACCAGGGCTCTAATCGCGGCAATATGCGCATCAATGAGCGCGAGGCTTGCTTCTTGATCCTTTGGCTGACTGGTCAGAAGGCGGCAAAGTGATGTCGAGAGGCTACTGACCGTTGGAAATGCAAAGGTGGTGCCCAATCCCTTAAGATCATGGGCACAGTTGTGCAGGGCCTCGAGGGCTTGAGTGTTGCCAAAATCACTTCCGAGCTGAGCCCGGGCCTTGTCCAGACGGTCGAGCTCAGTAGTTAGCCAGGTTCCGAACTGGTCGGAAAGGGCCGCTAAGGCCGCTTCGGCCTTGGCTATCAGATCAGTCGGGTCGCTAGAGGACATGGACATTGAGGCACCTTGGTACTGGCCAGGCGTACACTATTACAATCCCGCGACAAGATCAGCTTAACGCGTTTAGCCTGCAAATTGCTCAGTCAGGACCCGCTCATCAAGGCTATGACCAGCATCAAACAGCATGCAAAGGCTGATTTCGCGGTCTTCGCCGACATGGACCTCGACGACATTGCGCACTTCAAAATTGTCCGCCACAGCGCTGACCGGACGCTTATCGGATTCAAGCACTTCGAAGGTTACTCTCGCTGTGTGAGATAGAAGAGCCCCACGCCAACGGCGTGGCCGAAAGGCGCTGATTGCTGTAAGGGCTAAGATCTGGGCGGATATGGGTACGATCGGCCCATAGGCCGAAAGGTTATAGGCGGTCGACCCGGCTGGCGTACAAACCAAGGCACCGTCACACACCAGCTCGTTCAGCCTGACTTTGCCATCAATACAGATGCGAAGCTTGGCAGTTTGGTGGGTTTGGCGAAGCAGCGAGACCTCGTTGATGGCCAAGGCGCGATGCTGGCGTCGCTTTGAATCAATAGCGACCATAACCAATGGGTGGATGATGGCGCGCTCGGCGGCATTGATCCGCTCTAGCAGGTCATCTTCGCTGTATTCATTCATCAAGAACCCGACAGAGCCCCGGTTCATACCGTAGATCGGCTTCATCTGGTCAATCGTACGGTGCAGAGTCTCAAGCATAAAGCCGTCGCCGCCCAGGGCGACAACCACTTGAGCATCGTCGAACCCAACATCGCCATATCGCTCCGCCAACCGGCTTCTGGCTTCTTGGGCCTCGGGTCGATCACTGGCGACAAAGGCTAATCTTCGAGAAATCGGAGCGGGAGTCATCATAGCCACTAGAACAAGACTGGCTTAGGCGCGCTTGTCAAATCCGACGCGAGTTTTGCGCATCTGTTAGCGCGTCGTCCAACATCAGTGCTGCCTCTGAAAGCGGTTGGCCACCGAACATCAGATAGGTGCTGTCATCATCGGTTCCACCAGGAAACCCGCCGCTGAGCTTGCGCACCGATCTCAACACAGTCGGAAATGCGCTCTTATCCATACCAATGGCGTAGCAAGCGAGGGCAAGACAGTCTGGCTGATCATTGGTGATGGCCAGTGACATGCGCTCATAGCTTTGTCCGCAAAGCATGCCGAGCGCACGGCAGAACAAGGACAGCTTGCCCTCGTTCAGGGTCCTAAAAAGAAAACTTGGTTTAAGCTGATCAGCTTCGAGTAGCTTGTGTACCAGACGCGCCTCCATTTCCAACCGTTCCACCTCTTTATCGAGGCCATTTGGGCCATAGGCTGCGCTCGGCGCCCGCGTCTGATTATGCGCCTCGCGGACAGCCTGACTAAGGGTAGCATCGAGTTCAACCGGATCCAGATCGAAGCGAGACAGAAGTGCATCTCGAAGGGCTTGACCCACCCAGGCATATAGGCGCTCTGCCAGGTCCGAGCTTAGCTGAGGGTGTCGACTTAGCGGTGTACGCAGCGCAACAATACGGCGAGACGCGTCTACTAAGTCTTGAAGATGGCGTTTGCTCAAAATCGTCCAGTCATTGGACGCAAGGGCGGTCAGGACGGCTGGTTGGCCTTGGCTGAGGATCGTGTCTACAACGGCATGGCCAAGATTTGGTCTTCGGGCTACTTCGATCTGGTGTTCTATCGTTGCTTCAATCAGCACGCGGATCAGGGCAGCATCTCCAAGGACGGGACTGCCAGATATTACCGGTCCAGCAATCTCGATCTCATCCATGGCCAAGACAACCATTAGAGCGGGCGGTGCCCAAATCTTTGCCGCTAGTCTCTGAGATAGTCGCTCGCGAATGTCGCGTTCAGCTTGCGCAATCAGTTTCAGGAGGATCTCTTCTAGAAGGGCTTGAACCTTGGGCCGATCGACTTGTTCAATCGCTTCTGGCTTGTCAAATAGATCAACAATAGCCGACAACAGCCGCTCACGGTCCTTCGGCGTCTGCATAGTCGCCAAGTCTGTCAAAACCTGCGCCTGAGGGGCAAGGGTCACGCGAGCCGTCTCCGCCGAGAGAAAAGATAGTCTTGAAAAGCGTTATGAAGAAAAATGATTAGGGAAAAGGAAATCATGAGTGATGCTTTAATTATTGCCTTGGACCAGGGCACGACCAGTACACGGGCCATCGTGTTTGACGCCAAAGGGACGCCCTTGGCTACGGCTTCGCGCCCATTGCGTCAATCCTATCCCAAAGATGGTTGGGTCGAGCATGATGCCGAAGACATTCAATCGGCTGCTGAGGCGGTAATGATCGAAGCGGTCAAGACCTGTGGCCGCCCGTTGGCCAAGCTGGCCGCGATTGGCATCACCAATCAGCGTGAAACCGTGGTGATATGGGACAAGGCGACCGGCAAGCCCATCCACCCCGCTATTGTTTGGCAAGACCGCCGCACGGCCAGTGTCTGCGACGCGTTGCGTGATCAGGGTCATGAGCCGAAGGTTACTGAAATCACAGGTCTTTTGCTCGATCCTTATTTTTCGGCCACCAAGATCGCCTGGATTCTCGACACGGTGCCAGGCGCGCGTCAAAGGGCCGAGCAGGGCGAGCTTTTAGCCGGGACCATGGACACATGGCTGGTCTGGAACCTGACCAGCGGCGGCGTACATGCCACCGATGCGACCAATGCCTCGCGCACCCTTTTGTTTGACTTGGCAAAGCAGGCCTGGTCACCGGCTATGCTTGAGCTGTTTCGCGTGCCCGCAGCGCTCTTACCGGTGGTCAAGGATACGGCAGATGACTACGGCTCAACCTCTGCGGCCTTGTTGGGAAAGGCCTTGCCGATTTGCGCCGTTATTGGCGATCAGCAAGCCGCCTTGATGGGGCAGGGCTGTATTCATGCTGGGGAGATGAAGGCCACTTATGGCACTGGCTGTTTCATGCTTCTGAACACGGGCGATGTGCGGCCCGTGTCGCGAGCCCGGCTCCTAACAACCGTTGCGGTCCGCATCGGCGGAGTCGCGAGCTTTGCGCTTGAAGGGTCGATCTTTATTGCCGGGGCAGCCTTCCAATGGCTAACCGAAGGGCTTGGGGTTTCGGGCGGACCAAAAGCGATTGAGGCCCTTGCCGAGACCGCGCGGCCCGATCATGGTGTCGTCGTCGTCCCAGCCTTTACAGGTCTAGGCGCACCCTGGTGGGATGCTGATGCCCGCGGCGCCATTCTAGGGCTGACCCGCGATTCCGGCTTAGCTGAGATCGCTGCGGCGACCTATGATGCCTGCGCCTTCCAGACCCGTGACCTGATCGAGGCCATGCAGGCCGATGCGCCCGATTGTCTAGGTGAGCGGGCTGAGCTTCGCATAGATGGCGGCATGGCCAGCAGTGACTGGTTTACCCATCGGCTTTGCGACCTGACCGGCGTCCCAGTCCGCCGCTCGGAGTTTCATGAAATGACAGCCTTTGGCGCTGCTTTGCTGGCCGGAGTTGGAGCCGGTGTCTATCCGAGCCTAGTGGCGGCGGTCGCATCGCGGCCGTCTTCGCAACAGACCGTTCCTGTCATGGACAAGCCTAGCCGGGACGCTGCTTATGCCCGCTGGACCCAGGCGGTGCCACGCGTACGATCGAGGTCTTGACCTTTGGTCCCTTCGGCGCGACTCTATAGCCAATAATATCTGGAGGAGGTCAGGATGGCAGACGGATCAGCAGGCGGTATCAGCTCCTTGCGCGGTAAGGTGAGCGAAGCCGAATGGAATGCACGGGTTGATCTAGCGGCCCTTTATCGCCTGGTCGCCATGCATGGCTGGGATGATATGATTTTTACCCATATCTCCGCGCGCGTGCCGGGTCCGGAGCATCACTTCCTGATCAATCCTTACGGTTATTTCTTTGAAGAGATTACGGCCTCGTCCTTGGTCAAGGTTGATCTGGATGGGCAGATCGTCGGTGAGACCCCCTATTTCATTAATCCAGCCGGCTTTACGATCCATTCGGCTATTCATGCCGCTCGCGAAGATGCCCATTTTGTCATGCACCTTCATACCGACCAGGGCGTCGCGGTCTCGGCTCAGAAGGATGGCCTCCTGCCGATCAGCCAACATGCTCTGATCGTCATGAATAGCCTGGCCCATCACGATTATGAGGGCATTGCTCTCAATCTGGAGGAGCGCGAAAGGATAGTCGCTGACCTGGGCGAGAAAAAGCTTATGCTCTTGCGCAATCACGGCACGCTTACCGTGGGTTCGTCAGCGGGCGAAGCATGGCTCAATATGTTCTTCTTAGAGCGGGCCTGTATGCAACAGGTCATGGCCCTCAGCACCGGGCGCGACAATGTCTTGATCGCGCCCGAGGCGGCGCAAAGCGAGGTGCGCAGCCAGACCCGCAACGGCATGGGCATGGCGTCAGGCCTAGCCTGGCCCGGCCTTTTGCGCCGGTTAGACCGCGAATTGCCGGGCTACGACGACTAGTTTTCTCTGTATTTCATGCCAATCTCGCCGCCGTCAGCCTCGCGTTTGCGGCGGCGTTTTTGTCTGGGCCAGCGCAGGCCGGGGCCTGGCCCATCGACCCTGGTCAAACCCAGCTCATTGCGAAATACGAGCAAAGCGGTGCGCAAAAGGCATTCGACGATAGCGGGCTAGTGGTTGCTATACCCAAGCAATCCTATCAAACGCTCGATGTTTTCGTTGAACATGGCTGGTCCAAGACCCTCACCCTCCAAGGCAATCTGCGGCAAATCCTTGGCCAAGAGACTCTGGGCTATAGGTCAACCCGAACGACGGCCGATCTTGGCTTAAGATGGACGCCCTACCAGAAGGGACGCTGGGTCATTAGCCTCTATGCGGGCGGCGCGGTCTTGGCGGCCAAGGATAAGGCCCAGCTGGTAATGAGCGACTCTCGGTCGGCCAATCTTGAAGCCAGGGTCCTGGTCGGGCGGGAAATTACTGTCCTGCACCATCGCGGCTTTGCCGAAGTCCAGCTCGCGCAGCTTAGTCACAGTGGGCAGCTTAACGAAGAACGGGTGGAAACACGGGTTGGCCTAGATATGACGAAAAACTGGCAGATTTTTGCTCAGACCTTTGCCGGAACCCGAACGCACCAATCCAACTGGTCCAAGGCCGAATTGTCCTTGGTGCGTAAGATCGGGCCGGTGAGGCTGCAAGCGGGGTGGCGGCAGTCCGTATCTGGCCAGTCAACCGCTGTGGAGTCTGGTCCAGTCTTGGCTGTCTGGTATCGATTTTAGCCTGCGACCAAACAGGCTGCTAAAGAACTGTCACTGGACGCCGGGCATGGGCCGCGTCATATGACCGTCATGATTGGGTGACATTGAACTAAAAGACTTGGAGGCGGGGCATCCTTGTTTAAGAAGCATTTTTTCCTGACCACAGCGGTGGGCATATTGATCGCCCTCATCCTGGTCGGCGGGATCAAGCTTGGCGTCGATAGCGCGATCAAGGCGGCCAAGGCTAAGGGCGCGGCCTCGGCGAGCCGAGCGGTCACGGTTGCTGAAGTAGCTGTAGCCCCGCATGTGTTTTCCGATCGCATCGAGGCCCTGGGCGTGGCCAAGGCCCGCCAGTCAGTCACCGTGACATCCAATACGGCGGAACTGATTACCAAGGTTCGTTTTGGCGATGGCCAGAGCGTCACAAAAGGCCAGGTTCTGGTCGAGCTTAAGGGCGATGAACAAGACGCCGCTGTTCTGCAGGCCCAGGCTCTGGCCTCGCAAGCGCGGCGCGATGCCAAACGCTGGCATGATCTGGCCGAGCAGGGTTATGCGCCGAAGGTGACGGCAGAACAATACCAGGCCAATAGTGCCCAGGCCGATGCCGCGCTGGCAGCAGCCAAGAGCCGCCGCCTAAACCGGGTCATTCGCGCGCCGTTTTCCGGGGTGGTTGGCCTGTCCGATGTCGCACCAGGCGCCTTGATTGCGGCGGGTGGGCCGATTGTTTCGCTTGATGATGTTGCGGTTATGCGCATCGATTTTGAGGTGCCCGATCGCTATGTCGCGGGCCTGAAAAAGGGTCTGGCCTTAAGCGCCTCGACCGACGCCTATCCCGACCAGCGCTTTGGCGGCAAGATTGCCCAGATTGATACGCGCGTCGATGAGCGTACCCGCGCGGTCCGCGCCCGAGCCGAAGTGCCCAATCCAGACCACAGGATCAAGCCCGGCATGCTTGTGCGGGTCACACTGGATCAGGGCAGCCGAACCGCCCTAGCGGTTCCCGAGGCCGCCGTGCAATTTGAGGCCGATCAGCCCTTTGTTTTCGTTATTGCACCCAAGGACGACAAGATCGTGGCAAAGCGCCAGTCGGTCAAGGTCGGGGCGCGGCAGGATGGGATGATCGAGATCGTCTCTGGCCTTGAGCCTGGGACCAAGATTATTGCCGATGGCCTGAACCGGGTTCAGCCGGATCAGGCTATTAAGCTGGCGGGCAAGCAAAGGGCCAAGCCAGACAGGGGGCCTGGCCAGTGAGTCTTTCGGATCTTTCGGTCCGGCGGCCGGTTCTGGCGGCAGTCGGGGCCATCATCTTGTGCGTGATCGGCTTGGCGGCCTATTTCAACCTGCCGGTCCGCGAACTGCCCAATGTTGATCCACCAGTCATTTCCATCTCGACCAATTATCGCGGCGCTTCGGCTGAGGTGGTCGAGGAGCGCATTACCCAGGTCATCGAGCGCCAGGCCGCTGGCCTACAAGGTATTGATCGTATCACTTCATCCAGCCGCGATGGCGTGTCGCGGATCTCGATCACCTTTACCCTGGATCGCGATCTCGACGCGGCGGCCAATGATGTACGCGATGCTGTTTCGCGGGTGACATCGCAACTGCCCGATCAGGCCGATCCGCCCCAAATCGCCAAGACCCAGGCCGACTCTTCACCGATCATCTTTTTGAATCTGATCTCGACCGGCCTGACCAAGTTGGAACTGGCCGACTATGCCGATCGCTATCTGGTCGAGCGCCTATCAACCGTGCCCGGGGTGGCCCAAGTCGGCCTGGCCGGTGCCCAGATCTATGCCATGCGGATCTGGCTTGATGCCGATGCCTTGGCGGCACGCGGCCTAACCGTCGATGATGTTGAAAACGCGCTTCTGGCCCAGAATATCGAGCTGCCCGCAGGGGCGCTGGAATCCAAGGCCAAGGATTTCACTATTCGCGTCAAGCGCGGCTATGCCTCGGCGGCGGAGTTTGCCCGATTGCCGATTGTGCCGGCGGGCAGCCGCAATCCCACCGATCCGGTCAATGGCGTGACTAATGCCAATGGTATGAGCGCCCCGACCCTGACCCGGCTTGGCGATGTCGCTAGGGTCGAGGAGGGGGCTGATGAGCGCCGCCGCCTGTTCCGTTCCAATGGTGAGGCCCAGGTGGGCCTGCCTGTTACCCGCCAATCTCAGGCCAATGACCTAGAAATCTCGGCGGCGATCAAGAAGGAATTGGAGGCAATCAAACCGACCCTGCCGCCCAAGACCAAGATCGCTGTCTCGGTCGATAATTCCAAATTCACCGCAGGGGCTATCCATGAGGTCTGGGTGACCATGGGCCTGTCCATGCTGCTGGTCGCGGCCGTGAATTTCCTGTTCCTCGGCACCTGGCGCGCGGCCCTTATCCCGTCCATCGTTGCGCCGATCTGTATTCTATCGACCTGTATTGTCCTCGCACCGCTCGGCTTTTCGATCAATCTCTTGACCCTTCTCGCCTTGGTCCTGGCAATCGGCCTGGTGGTCGATGACGCCATTGTCGTGGTTGAGAATATTCAACGCCGGATAGATGAGGGTGAGCCACCCCTGGTCGCCGCCGAGCGCGGGGCTAAGCAGGTTTTCTTTGCCGTGATTGCGACCACTGTGGTCCTGCTGGCGGTGTTTGCGCCCTTGATGACCCTGCCGGGCTATATTGGTCGATTGTTTGTCGAGCTGGCCGTGGCCATTGCTTCTGCTGTCGCCTTTTCCGCCTTTCTGGCCCTCAGCCTTTCGCCCATGTTGGCGTCAAAACTTCTACGTCCCGCCCAAGGCGGTGGCTGGTTGGCGCGAAAGGTTGATGGTGCCATGGAGGCTGTGCGGGTCTCCTACCGGGCCTCGCTAGAGTCGCTCTTGTCGCAGCGCCGCGCCGCTGTGGGCACGCTGGGGCTGGTGGCGTTTCTGGGCCTGATTGCGGCCGGTCTGTTTATCGCCTTGCCTAAAGAGCTAGTACCCAATGAAGACCGGGGCCGGGTCGATATTTCCATTAGCGCCCCCGAAGGCTCAGGCTTTGACTATACGGCGGCTGCGGCGCTCAAGGCTGAGGCCTATTTTGCCAAGCTGCGGGCGACTGACGACGTCGTTCGCTATAATCTCGGCGTACCGCGCTTTGGCGCCAATCAGATGAATACCGGCTCAGGCGTCTTGATCCTCAATGATTGGGACAAACGTAAGGTCACAGCCGATCAGATCGCCGCGGATGCCAATAAGGCGCTGGGCGGCCTGACCTCTGCCCGGATTGTCGCCAGTGTGCGCGGCCCGTTTCAGCGCGGCGGTGGCAGCGGTTCTGGCACCAATGTCGATTTTATTGCGGCGGGCAGCTCGTATGAGGC
Organism: Caulobacteraceae bacterium; assembly: GCA_044376615.1. Classification (GTDB taxonomy): domain Bacteria; phylum Pseudomonadota; class Alphaproteobacteria; order Caulobacterales; family Caulobacteraceae; genus CAISGS01. Next base: position 2,400 of record JBILKO010000055.1, on the reverse strand, counting down.
CCTCGACGAATGGATCCAGCCGATTTTTGCGGCGGCCTTGAAAAATCCAGGCCTGTCGCGCCCGCGTCTGAATTATGAGCCGACCTCGCCTCGGCTGCTTGTCGAGCTGGACAAGGACAAGGCCGCCTCGCTCGGCGTCTCGGCCCAGGCCGTTGGCCGGGTGCTGGAGACCATGTTCGGCTCGCGTAAGGCCACCACATATGTCAAGGAAGGCCAGGAGTATGACGTCATCCTTCAAACCGATCTCGACAAGCGCCGCAGCGAGCAGGACCTCAATACCCTCTATGTGCGGTCCTCGTCGGGCGAGCTTGTGCCCCTATCAGCGGTGGTCAAGACCAGCATTCGCGGCGATACGCCGGATCGCCAGCGGGTCGATCGCCAACGCGCCATTACCCTGACCGCCGAGCTGGCCCCCGGCTATACCGTGGCCGAGGCGGTGGACTTCTATAAGGCCCAGGCCGCTGAACACCAGGGCAAGGGCGTCACGGTCCAATGGGGCGGCCAGGCTAAAGATTATCTGGAAGCCAGCGGCGCGGTTGGGTTTGCCTTTGCGATGGCCTTGCTGCTGGTGTTTTTGGTACTGGCGGCCCAATTTGAAAGCTGGATCCATCCGGCGGTTATCATGCTGACCGTGCCCTTGGCCGCGCTGGGCGGCCTGTTTGGCCTGCTGATGGCCGGGTCCTCGATCAATACCTATAGCCAGATCGGCCTGATCATTCTGATTGGGGTTGCGGCCAAGAACGGCATCTTGATCGTCGAATTTGCCAATCAGCTGCGTGATCAAGGCCTCAAGGTACGCGAAGCGGTGATCGAGGCCTCGGTCCTGCGCCTGCGGCCCATCATCATGACCTCCATCTCCGCCGCGTTCGGCGCCTTGCCCCTTATCCTGGCGGCGGGTCCGGGGGCAGGTAGTCGCAAAACGATTGGCGTGGTGATCTTTTTCGGGGCCATATTTGCCACACTTCTGACCGTCTTTGTTGTGCCGGTGATCTATAATTTGCTGGCCCGCTATACACAGTCGCCGGACTGGACCGCTCGCCAGATCGAGGGCTTTGAAAAGGCAGACGGTCACTAGGGCCTGGTTTGCCAAATTTGGCGGCGCGGCGCATAAGGGGCCATGAACAACTTGGTTTTAGTCATCTTCGGCGGCGGGGCCGGGGCCGCAGCGCGTTATGCTGTGGGCAGCCTGGCGGGCCGCCTATTGGGCACAGCCTGGCCTTATGGCACCTTGATCTGCAATCTGGTTGGCGGCCTGGCCATGGGCGTGCTGGTCGGGACCTTGGCGCATCGCGGCGGCGCAGACCAAGAACGCTGGCGGCTCTTATTAGGCGTCGGGGTCTTGGGCGGCTTCACAACCTTTTCCGCCTTTTCGCTTGAGACCGCCCTGATGATTGAGAGGAGCAAATACGGCCAAGCCTTTGGCTATGCCACGGCCTCGGTCGTCTTGTCGGTCGCCGCCCTGTTTCTCGGCCTCTATCTAACCCGGCGGGTGCTGGCATGAAAGAGGTTCGCACGCTCTATGTCGATGCTGGCGAAGACGGCGTAAGGCTCGATCGCTGGTTCAAGCGCCGCTGGCCGCATCTGAACCATATCCAGATCCAAAAAATGACCCGATCGGGCCAGATCCGCGTTGATGGCGCCCGGGTCAAGGCCGAGACCCATCTTGTGGCGGGTAGCCAGGTGCGCGTGCCACCCCTTCCGGACGCCCCCGATCCTGGCGAGAAGAAGACCTTATCAGGCCGCGATGTCGCCTATGCCAAGTCTTTGGTCCTCTATGAAGACGATGAGGTCCTGGCGCTAAACAAGCCCGCAGGCCTGGCCGTCCAGGGCGGGACCAAGACTATCCACCATATTGACCGGCTATTGTCCGCCTGGGGCGAGGGGTTGGACCGGCCACGTCTGGTGCATAGGCTAGACCGCGACACGTCGGGTGTTCTGATCTTGGGCAAGACCCCTAGCGCTGCCGCGCGGCTGTCGGGGTCCTTTGCCAAGCGCAAGGCGCAAAAGACCTATTGGGCGATTGTCTCGGGCAATCCGCATCCGCGCGAGGGCATTATCGAAATGCCCCTGGCCAAGAAGGGCGTTGGCGACCGTGAACTGGTCGTGCCCTGCGATCCCAAGGACCCGCAAGGCAGTCCGGCCGAGACCGAATACGTCACCCTGTCACGGGCCGCACACCGGGCGGCCTGGCTGGCCTTGCGGCCGCATACAGGCCGGACCCACCAGCTGCGCGCGCATATGAAGGCGATTGGCCATCCGATCCTTGGCGATCCGAAATATAGCGACGAAAAGGCCGCTGAGCTGTCGGGGCATCTAAAGCTGCAATTGCATGCCCGCCGCCTGACCGTGCCGCACCCGTCGAGCGGTACCTTGATCATCGAGGCCCCAATCAGCGCTGAA
>JBILKO010000137.1:0-5544 GCA_044376615.1 Caulobacteraceae bacterium | reverse complement strand
AGCCCGTAGTCAGGGCCGCAACTCCCACCGATTTAACAAATATGCCGATATAGAGGGGCTCAATCGCCCGTGCATAGTTGGAAAACGTGCCCGTAAACGCAATCTGGGTCAGGCCGACATTGGTGCCAAAACTATAGACCCAGACAATGGCAAGGGGGACCAGAAAGAACAGGAGCAGCCAAAACAATGGCGGCCCGAGTACCAGGGCAAATACCGACTTTGCCTTTCGCCAACTCTGTTCCATCCGACCCCCCTTTTATTGTCGATTTATCCGGCCTCGGCCTAAGCAGCCCGGACCCGGGTTATAGCTTCCTCGAACAATTTGGCCTTTTCAGCCCCCTCAAAGGCGCCGTATTCGCACTTGTCCATAATTGCCTTGGGCGGGAAGATCACCGGATTAGCACGGTAGCTATCGGGCATAAGCGCCTTGGCCGCCGCATTCGGGGTTGGATAAAGGATAGTGTTGGTGATGGCGGCGCCGGCCTGGGCATCAAGCAGATAATTGATGAAGGCATGAGCATTATTGGGCCGCGGCGCACCGACCGGGATACACAGCGTATCAGAATTGATCAGGCTGCCTTCCTTGGGCACGACAAAGTCCAGGTCCGGATCTTCTTTCATGACCTGGGCGATATCGCCGTTATATTCCAGCACCAGATCGACATCGCCTGCTAGCAACATGTCCTGGCCATTATCGTCATGGAAGGCCTTGATATAAGGCTTTTGCTTGATCAGCATTTTTTCGATCTGGGCGACCATTTCCGGCTCAATGCCATTGACCGAATGGCCAAGATATTTTGCCGCCAGGCGGGTTAGGTCAGCAGACTCCGATAGCAAGGCAATACGGCCCTTATATTGATCGGAATCAAACAGGTATTTCCAGCTGTCGGGCACGCCCTTGACCTTGGACTTACGATAGCCAATGCCGAGAACCAACCAGGTATAGGGCATGGAGTATTTCCGGCCCGGATCGAAATCGGGGTTCAAGAAAGCGGGGTCGATGTTCTTGATATTCGGGATCTTAGCGTGGTCGAGCGGCATCAACATATTGGACTGGCTCATGCGCGTTACAAATTCATTAGACGGCACGATCACGTCAAAACCTGGATTGCCAGCCTTTAGCTTGGCGAACAATTCGTCATTGGTCGCAAACAGGCTCATGCTGACGTCAACACCGCTGGCCTTTTTGAAGTCAGCCAAGGTGGTCGGGCCAATATAGGTGTCCCAGTTATAAAAGTTCAGCTTGGGCTCTTCGGCCCCACCGCCGGCCTTAGTATCGGCCTTAGGGCTGCACCCAGCTAGGCCGCTGGCAAAGCTTAAGCCAACGGCAGCGGCGCCTGAAGCGCCTAGGACTTGGAGCAGAGATCGTCTTGATGCACCGGACTTGTCACTCATAATCTTCCCTCTCTGTTGGCTTGGACCGCTGCCAAGTCGTTTGTGTGGACACCACAGTCTGGGCCAAGATTTCAGACCCACCACTAGTTCGACAACCAAACGGCGTCTTTTTCAAGCGTTGCGCAAATACCAATCAAAATCTAGCGCCGTAACGACCTCAAAAAAGCGGGCTTGTTCAGTGCGCTTGACCGAAACAAACATGTCGACAAACCGGTCGCCGAGATAATCCCGCATAACTTCTGAGCTATCGAGCAGGTCAACAGCCGCGAACCAATTGGACGGCAGGCGCACATTGGCCGCCTGGGCCGCCGCATAACCATCGCCGGTCACGGCGGGGCCAGGGTCAATCTTATTTGTGATCCCATAATGGGCGCTGGCCAAGATCACGGCCAAAACCAAATAAGGATTGGCATCAGCCCCAGCGACCCTGTGCTCAACATGGCGAGTATGCGGAAGGCCCGCGGGCACACGCAAAGAAACCGTGCGGTTATTGACCCCCCAAGTCGGGGCAACCGGCGCGTAGGAATTGGCCTTAAATCGGCGATAGGAATTCGCATTCGGGGCAAAAATCGCCATGCCCTCCCCGAGCAGGTCCTTCATGCCGCCAATGGCATGTTTCAGGATCGGCGCGCCCTGCAGGTCGTCACTGGCGCAGAGGTTCTCACCGGCCGCATTGTTAAAACTGACATGCATGTGAAAGCCGCTGCCCGCCCGGTCGGACCAGGGTTTGGCCATAAACGTCGCCTCACAGCCGTGGCGAAGGGCGACACCCTTAGCCGCGCGCTTATAGAGCAAGGCATCGTCTGCGGCGCGAAGAGCGTCTGGCCTATGCTTGAGGGTTAGCTCAACCTGGCTAGGCGCGAATTCAGAAATTGCGCCCTCAAGCGGAACGCCTAGCACATCGCAGGTCGCCCAAAGCTCGCGCAAAAAGGGCGAGATGGCCTCAAGTTCCGGCAGGCCGTAAACCTGAATGCCGCTTGGGCGATGGCCAGTCTGGGCCGAGCGTGGTGGCTGTAAATCGCCATCCGCTGTTCGCTCCAGATCTACCAGATAGTATTCAAGCTCGCAGGCCGTGACCGGGGTCAATCCGTCGGCGGCATAGCGGTCCAGCACGCGTTGCAGAACATGGCGCGGATCAAGATCATTGGGCGTGCCGTCGAGCTCATAAAGTGAAAGCATGACCTGGCCAACATCATCACCTAGCCACGGCGCTGCCGTCAGCGTGCCCGGTACCGGCCGCGCCAAGCGGTCGGCATCGCCATCTTCCCAGACAAGCCCCGTCTCTTCACAATCGGCACCATTGGTGTCCACAACAAGGATCGAGCCGGGCAAAAAGCGGCCATATTCATAGATTGGCATTAGCTCATGACGGCGAAGGCGCTTGCCTCTCGGCACGCCGGTCATGCTTGTGAAGAAGACGTCGAAATACTGGATCTGCGGATTAGCATCCAAAAACGCCTTGCACTCAGCTGGTGTGGCAACACCAGCGCACGGTGGCAATGCGGATAAAGAGGACTTGGTCATTCAGGGCTGCTTTCTAGAGAAACGGCAAAGGCATTGATGCCATCGATTAGGCGATCAATCTGGGCATCGGTCGTCACCGGCGAGACCAGCATCATGTTGTGAAAGGGCGCGATCAGAATACCGCGATTGATCAGGTATAGGTGCAAGGCCTCCAACAGATCGTGATCCAACGCTGACCGCATCTGCTTTGCATTGCGTGGCGCAGGGTTTGCAAACACAAGCTCCACCCGCGCGCCAATGTGAATGGCGCTCCACGCTAGGCCCCGTTTGGCAATAAGCTGCTCAACTCCTGCGACGAGCCGACTGGCACCCGCCAGCATGTGGCGATACGCGCTTTCGGTCATAACCTCCTCGAGCATAACCCGCATAGCCGCCAGCGACAGGGCATTGCCGGATAAGGTCGTACCAATCCCGGAATAACCTGGACCAATCGCCTGGCCAGCCGCCTGAATGCGCCTGGAAAGCTCAGCGGTTACGCCCCAAACCGCCGCAGGGACGCCGCCGGCAATCGCCTTGCCGAGCGTGAAGATATCGGGCTCCAGACCATAGGCCCGGGTTGCGCCACCAGGGCCTGTCGAGATCGTGTGGGTCTCATCAATCAGTAGCAAAGTGCCGTATTGGCGCGTCAAGCGGCGCAGGCCATCAATATAGCCAGGATCCGGCGCGATCATACCGCAATTGGTCATGACCGGCTCGGCCAGAACACAGGCCACATCACCCGGTGCAAGCGCAGCCTCTAGTGCGGCGAGATCATTAAAGTCGATCACCTTGGCGAAGGCACTGACATCATGAACCTGGCCAACCAAACCCGCCTTCAGGTCCGGCTTGCCGCTGGCCAGACTGACAAAGGTGTCATCGACAGCACCGTGGTAACAGCCATCAAACACAAGGATTTTCTGGCGCCCTGTAACCGCGCGTGCCCAGCGAATAGCAGCGCGGTTAGCATCTGTTGCCGTATTCGCAGTCTGCCAGACCGGCAGACCAAACCGGTTAGCCAGCAATTGGCCGACAATAACCGCATCCTCGGTCGGCAACATAAAGCCAGTGCCGCGAAGGGCTTGAGCCTTAAACGCATTGGCCACAACTTCCAGACCATGGCCGAACATGGACGGTGTGTCGCCAAGGCAAAAATCATCAAAGGTGTGACCATCGATATCGGTGATCATGGCGTGGTGTGCGCTGGCGGCAAAGATTGGGAAGGGACTTGCCCAATCGCCCATCCAATGCATGGGCACGCCGCCTTGCCAATGTGCTGATGCCGCCTGAGCCATGACCGCACTTTTCGGATGCGAGGCGATGAAGCGCTGCCGCTCGTCTGCCACCAGTCTTGGCAGGACATGCGATTTGAGGGCAGCGCCTTCCGCCATGCTAGGCCACAACCTCTGCAAGGCTGGCTTGCAGTACGTCTAGCCCTTCATCGATCAAGGCGTCCGACGCGGTCAGGGGCACGAGGAAGCGGATGACGTTGGAATAGAGGCCACAGGACAAGAGGATCAGCCCGTTTTCCGCCGCCTTGGCGACCAGGGCCTTGGTCAGGTCGGCATCAGGCTTATGCGGGTCGCGGTCCTTGACCAGCTCGATCGCGACCATGGCCCCTAGACCGCGCACCTCGCCAATACAAGCAAAGCGCGGATCATTTTGCATGGCCCGCAATCGGTCGGTAAATCGCTCACCGATCTTGATAGCTCTGGCGCACAGGCCCTCTTCCTCGATCACGTCCAAAACAGCATGGGCCGCGGCGCAGGCTATGGGCGACCCGCCATAGGTGCCGCCAAGCCCACCTGGCCCTGGCGCGTCCATAATCTCTGCCTTGCCAGTCACAGCGGCGAGAGGAAAACCGCCCGCCAGGCTCTTGGCCATGGGCACAAGATCGGCCTCAACGCCGGCCTGTTCGTGTGCAAAAACGGTGCCCGTACGCGCAAATCCGGTCTGGACCTCATCAAGCACCAGCAAGATGCCATGCTGATCACAGATCTTGCGCAGGGCCTTTAGGAAGCCAAATGGGGCGATATAGAACCCGCCCTCCCCTTGAACCGGTTCTAGGATAATAGCTGCCACAGAGGCTGGATCGACATCGGCCTTAAACAGGCGCTCAAGCGCATCGAGCGCGTCCTGCTCAGACACGTCGTGATAGGCCATGGGATAGGGCAGATGGTGAACATCGCCCGGAAACGGCCCAAAGCCAGTCTTATAGGGCACGACCTTACCCGTCAGCGCCATGCCCATCATGGTGCGGCCATGAAAGCCGCCAACAAAGGCGATTATGGCGGGGCGCTTGGTATAGGCCCGGGCTATCTTGACCGCATTCTCAGTGGCTTCAGCCCCGGTTGTGACCAGCAAGGTCTTTTTTGGCGTCGGCCCCGGCACCAGAGCGTTTAGCCGCTCGGCCAGGGCAATATAGGTCTCATAGGGCGTGACCTGAAAAGCCGTATGGCTAAAGCGGGTGAGTTGCTCGGCCACAGCGGCCACCACGCGCGGATGGTTGTGGCCGGTATTGAGCACAGCGATCCCAGCGGCAAAATCGATATAGCGCTTGCCCTCAACATCCCACATTTCAGCGTTTTGAGCGCGCTGCGTATAGATCGCCGTCGAATTGGACACGCCTCGGGGGACAGCCTGGGCCCT
>JBILKO010000054.1:0-15772 GCA_044376615.1 Caulobacteraceae bacterium | reverse complement strand
CCGCGCTGGGCCTGTGCGATGTTCCAAATAGACGCATTGTCCTTGGCGTCCGCAATCCGTCGGCCAGTGCTTATCCGGTCCTGGACCACTCTAAGGTCGTCGCTGGTCGTGTTCATATTCTGCAGCGCAACCATTGCTGCCTGGTTTGTATTGACACTTACTTTCATTGTGCACTTCCTTGCGCAGTAACAGCATCAATGTCCTCGGAGTCCGACCACGGGCCAAAACCGATTCGATCGCTGAATACAAGGTAGCGATAATTATGGTTAAAAAGTAATTAAAACTACTTGCCGCTTGAGGCGATCAATAAAGAAATGTAGCGGATGTCTCATACAATAAAACGGGCAAAAATCCCTTATTCCGGCAGGATTTGCGATGCAAGACCCTGCATAATTATGCGATTAATCTCTATCAACGGATCTATGGTTTCTTCCTTCATAATCACAGCGGACGTATGTCGAGACACCCATAAACTCAGAGAGATGATTTGGGCCCGCAAGGGCGCAGGCAACTGATTCTCACTGTCTGAACACGCGCTCGCCAGTACACCCCACATGCGTCGGTTCCAGTCCAGTATGTCGACTTGCTTTTGAGTATCCCCAGACTCGTCTGCAGCCACCTCCATGAGCGCACGCGTCACCTGGCCGAACAGCCGATATTCTAGGTCGCGCGGATTCTCAGCTCTTTCAGCTATCTTCTGATACGATTGAACCGACATCGCGCAACCTTTCGTCTTCGTAAGCGATAAGATTTCTCGCTAGCATCAAGGCCTTGTAATATTCTAGCGCAATAACATGTTTTGAGATATTAACGCAGATCTCAATAATTTCTTTGTTGGCAATTACCGACATAAATTCGCTTAACCTTAGTATAAATTCATCATGGTAATCCGAAGCGCTACTCTCCTCGAGATACATCATCATAATGGGGAAGTAGATTCTGCGGCTTGGAGACGTAACCTCTTCGGCCTGCATGATGTCCTTCTCGCGAAGAACCGATGCCTTGTTTTGCAAGATTAAGGTGCCGCGCCGATCACCGTTCTGGACCACGGCGCCATTCAAGACGAATTTTTCGCCCGGACGCAGTGACAATTTCAAAGGCATGGGCCACTCCTTGAAAGACGCTAAGCCCTGCGCCAGAACAACGAATCTTTCCTGGGCACTGGTTTCGGATCACTGAATATCATTATCCAAAACATATTGAATAGAAGTTTAATCGCGCAATCCTTTCGGAATAGCGGTCGCCTAAGGCCTGGCCTTTACCGATAGTTAACTCAGTTGGTACGATCTGACGGATTACGTCCAGTGTAGGGACCGTTAATGAGTCGGCGCGGACAACCAAGACCGGTCAAGGCCAGCGTAACTCCGGGCGCTCGGTTCGATTTTGAGGCAATGGCCAAGATTGACGCCAAGCCCATGCTTCTTGGGTTTGCACCCGAGGCATTGGGGGATTCAGCGTCATCCGCTTCACTAACCAGGCTTCGAGTTGCAGCAACGGGATTCAAGTTGACTACACTCGCTCGGACGCTCGGCCAGGCGGTAAAGAATATCGAAACGGGCGACTATACAAGCGCCAATACCCTAGCCTTGAAGGCGCTTGAGCTTGATGAACGCTGCGGCCTGGCCTGGCACGTCCTCGCCATTGCACGCGAAAAGCTTGGAGATCTCAACAACTCCCTGAATTGTTATCAGGCGGCATTGGATCTTTTGCCCGATCCTGAGGTTGTTGCCGCTGATCTCGGACGGCTTGCTTACCGCCTTGAAATGAAGGACTTAGCCGAGGTCCTCTTTCGGCGTGTCGTGACCCTCGACCCAAATGCCACTGAAGCCGCTAATAACCTCGCGTGTACTTTGAAAGATTTAGGCCGCGCTTCCGAGGCGATTGATGTCCTCAAAGACGCGATTGGTAGAAATGGAACTGATCCTGGACTTTGGAACACTCTGGGTACTGTTGTGGCCGAGCAAGGCGATGTCGATACTGCGATCATTTTCTACACAGAAGCACTGAACCACGACCCTAACTTTGCCAAGGCAAGTTATAATCTTGGCAATGCAAAGCTGTTATACGGCGACTTGGACGGCGCGCTTGCAGACTGTAATGCCGCGCTTGCGATGCAAATCACGCCCGATGAAGCGGCAATGATGCGCTTGGCGCGATCGACCATTCAGCTTTGTAGAGGCAATTTACAGGATGGCTGGGAAGATTATGAGGCCCGCCTAGACCCACTGTTTTCAGGCGGAACTCAATTTGCCTTTGACCGTCCCAAATGGTCACCCGGCGCGGCTGTTTGGGGGAAATCCGTCCTGGTGATCGGCGAGCAAGGTCTTGGGGACGAGGTCTTGTTTGCAAGCGTCTTGCCCAACCTTCTTAAGGATGTTGGCCCAGAGGGACAGGTCACGCTGGCCATCGAACCTAGGTTGGTTCCACTCTTTTCCCGTAGCTTTCCCGATGTTCGTGTTGGACACCATGAAACCTACGGGCTCAACCAGTTGACGATACGCCTCGTTTCGTTTGTCGATAAACCTGACGAGATTGACTATTGGGTACCGTTAGCGTCCTTGCTACGGCAATACAGAACGAATATTGAGTCCTTCCCTAGGTCTAATCCGTTCCTCGTCGCTGACCCCGAGCGGGTTGAATATTGGCGCAACCAAATGCGCCTGATCGGCCCAGGCCCAAAAGTCGGGATACTATGGAAAAGCCTCAAAATGGCGGGCGCCCGGAATAATGCGTTTTCGCCGTTTGAGCTTTGGCGCCCGATTCTTAGGACCCCTGGCATTCAGTTCATCAACATCCAGTATGGGGAATGCGATGACGAGCTGGCCTGGGCAAAATCAGAGCTGGGCGTCAATATCTGGACGCCCCCTGGCATTGACTTAAAGACGGACCTTGATGATGTCGCCGCTCTAACCTGCGCGCTCGACCTGACCATCAGCTTTGCCAATGCCACCAGCAATATTGCCGCGGCGTGCGGCAATCCCGTCTGGATGATGAGCGCGCCGGGCGCTTGGACACGCCTTGGAACCGACTCTATGCCTTGGTATCCGAGCGTCAAAGGCTTTGTATGCAGCCAGCCCGGTGACTGGGCCGCGACCATGGACGCCGTCGCAGGTTATCTCGCCAGCCATTTTTGAACCTTTGGCTCCAGCCCAGACGCGGTCAAAACATTGATCGATTAGGCCGAAAGGCACTAAACAGGCTTGAAACCCGCTGCAGCCTCTTTAGGTTAAACGCTTGTTTGAGTGCGCCGGTCACTAGGCGCGCCCCTAGGGAGAGATTGAGTTCATGCGCGAGCGTTTTGAAGGCACAACCGATTATGTGGCAACCGATGACCTAAAGGTCGCTGTCAATGCCGCCATTGCCCTGGAGCGCCCGCTGCTGATCAAGGGAGAGCCTGGCACTGGAAAGACGGTTTTGGCCTATGAGGTGGCCAAGGCCCTGAACGCGCCGCTGCTGACCTGGCACATCAAGTCTACGACCAAGGCCCAGCAAGGGCTTTATGAATATGACGCCGTCACCCGTCTGCGCGATAGCCAGTTGGGTGAAGAGCGGGTCAAGGATGTCGCCAACTACATCAAGAAGGGCAAGCTTTGGGAGGCGTTTGACGCGCCCGTACGCCCTGTTCTCTTGATCGACGAAATCGACAAGGCGGATATCGAGTTTCCAAACGACCTGCTGCAAGAGCTCGATCGCATGGAATTCTATGTCTATGAGACCAACCAGACCATCAAGGCTGCGGTCCGCCCGGTCGTGATCATCACCTCAAACAATGAAAAGGAACTACCGGACGCGTTTTTGCGCCGCTGCTTCTTCCACTATATCCGCTTCCCTGAAGACGACACGATGAAGGCGATTATCGATGTCCACTTCCCTGGCATCAAACAAAAGCTGGTCGCTGAGGCCCTGCGCGTCTTCTACGATATGCGAAAGGTTCCGGGCCTGAAAAAAAAGCCATCGACCTCGGAACTGCTCGATTGGCTGAAGCTGTTGCTGGTCGAAGATATTGACGAGAGCGTGCTGCGCGAAAAAGATCCTACCAAGCTGATCCCGCCGCTACATGGGGCCCTGTTGAAGAATGAGCAGGATATTCATTTGTTCGAGCGCTTGGCATTTTTGGCGCGCCGCGAAACCACGGGTGGCCGTCCGGGAAACTAGGCCATCGCTTGCGGCGGTAATGGTAAGCCCAGGCCGCCGCAAACCTTAACGATAATTCACTAGACCCATTTAGGCGTTCATGGTCGGGTTATGCCTAGGACTAACAGGTATAACTGATCATGAAGACCTCAATGATTTTGATGGCTGGTATTTGCGCGGTTGCACTCGCGAGCTGTGGGCAGTCGGCTGATACTGACCGTTCGGCCCCCACAGATCCAAGCCCGAAACCGATCAGCAAACTCACCTGCCCTGATAAGCAAGGGGCTCTGCGCAAAACCGGGCAAACGCCCGACGGTCTGGGCTGTGACTATTCCGACAATAAGGGCCAGGACGTCAGTTTAAAACTGGTGCCAATCGGCGCGCAATCTTCCGAGACGGTGCTAACGGATATTGAAAAGGGATTATTTGCCCTAGTGCCCTCGGCAGACCTACCACCAACGCCGCCGACATCACCTGAGCCGCCCGAACCGCCGCATACGGGGGAGACGACAAACATCGCCGTGCCGGGCCTAAAGGTGACGGCAGAGAACGGCAGGACAAACGTCCAGATCGGTAATCTTTCGATCCAGACCGATGATGACAATAACCAGGTCAAGGTTGAAGCGGCAAAGGGCAGCCACCCGCCCCGGCCTCACAGCGACCAAGGCGCTGTAAGCGTCAATGCCAAGGACGACACGGCCGTTATCCGCATGCGTGATAGCGGCGAAGGTATTCGCCGGTCCTTGATCATAGCCTCCGAAAAGCCAGGCCCAGAGGGTTATCGCCTCGTCGGGTATGAGGCGCGGGGTCCTGTCGGAGGTCCCTTGGTTGTGGCCACAATCAAGGGCAAGGCCAAACATGAGCGCCAAGTGTTTAAGGAGCTCAAAGCGCTCGTTTCTCTAAACTCTGGGCGATAGCTCTTTGCACGACCCTAAATGGGATGGGCCTCGCTGACTTGATAGGTCAGACGGCGACCAGTTTCGTCGCTGACCGTCACGTAGTCGCCGACCCGAAAAGTGTGTTCACCTAGGCGATAAAGCGGCTCGTCATCACTAGTTTCGGCGCTGAGATAATCAAAATACCAGGTCTTGCCGTGATGTTTCAAAAAGCCGTCCTCGCCCGGGCTGTCCGGCGCGAACCGGTGCACCTTGCAAGCCTTTGGCGCCGCCTGATAGGCGGTGATATCCAGATGGCCGCTCTCGGTTAGTGGCGCCGTCAGGCTATAGCCGCGATCTGGATCACCATAGATGAATTCAGTCCCCGGATTACGCGCAAGCCGAAGTATTATATGCATCAAGGTCATAGCCAAAACTCCTTATTCAAAATCTAGTGGGACAAGAACAGAGACGGTCCGTCCGCGTGCAAAAGGCTGCGGGTCGTGCCCCCGAAAATGAATTCCTGCAGCCGGGGGTGACCGAACGCCCCAGCGACCAAGATCTCGGCCTGGGCGGCCTTGGCACCCCCGAGCAAAAGCGAGCCCACTTCGCCGGTGCCGGCAATGACCTCGAGGTCGGCCTGGATGCCTCGGGCGGCCAGAAAGGCTTGCAGGCGGGCAGGATGATAAGGGCGCGGGGCACTGCCCGGAATGGCCAAGATCACGACCTTGCTCGCCTTTTCCAGCAGTGGCAGAGCGGTACGCACCGCGCGCGTCGCCTCCTTGCCCCCATCCCAAGCAATGGCCATAGAGCCGGTTCCTGTCAGGCCATGTCGCGCTACAAGGATGGGTCTTTGCTCATCAGCGATCAGTTGCTGAAAGCTTTCGGCCAAGGGGCCTTGACCACGGGCTGATCCATTATCGTACACGATCAAGTCCGACAGCCGTCCCTCCATCGATAGGCCAACCCAGACCGGCGAGGTCAAACTGGTCATGGATTTATGGCTGTACTCGACCCGCTCTAGCGCGGCCTTGGCCTTAGCCTGACCGAGTGCCGTCGCTTCTCTCAAGCTATCTATTGCGGAAATCTGGACCCCGCCCATAAAGCCTTCGCCCATCCAAGGCATGAGATCGGCAATGTCAGGCGGCGCATAGACCCCCGACAATTCAGCGTTGAACAGCCGGGCGATCACCGCGCCGGACTGCAAGCTATCTTCGTCCGTATGGCCACCGCTCAGCGGAACCATTATTCTTGCCCAGTTCATTTTTCGCTCCCATTTGACGACGTCAGGATTGATAAGCGGCCCAAGGCGGGCCAAGTCAGGCGACACACTCTATTTAGGAACGCAATTGTGGCGAACCGACTGCGTCAAACTCGCACGGGTGATCAACCGCCAAGGGCCTGGCAGCGCATGCTGTCTGGCCGCAGGTTAGACCTGCTCGATCCCTCCCCTATGGATATAGAGATCAGCGATATAGCGCATGGTCTGGCGCGGGTGGCACGATGGAATGGTCAAACCACGGGCGAACATGGCTTTTCCGTTGCGCAGCATTCCCTGATCGTTGAAGAAATCGCCGCCCACCTGGCCCCTGGGCTGGACGCCAAATGGCGATTGGCGGCCCTGCTACACGACGCCTCTGAGTATGTGATCGGCGATATGATCTCACCTTTTAAGGGCGCCCTTGGGCTGAATTACCGCACCTTTGAAGAGCGGCTGGAGGCCGCTATCCATATGCGATTTGGACTGCCAGTGCAGACCCCTGCGACGATCAAGGCCCTGATCAAGCAGGCCGACCGGGCCTGCGCGCATTTTGAGGCAGTGCAATTGGCGGGATTTTCGCCAGAAGAGGCCTTGGTTTTGTTTGGGCCAATCCCCACAGGCTATCACCTCAAGCTTGAACCTATGGCACCGGCCCATGCCCAGGCCCGCTATGTTCAGCGGTTTGAGGTGCTTTCGGATGCTGCCGGCTATGCCCCGATTACCTCGGCATTTGACAGTGAATAGGTCGCCGCCTTGACCCAATTGATTGTTATTGGCCTGTCGGCCGTAGTCATGGCCGTGCGCGACGGCGAGGCACTTGTCTTGACTGTACGACCTATGGATGCTGCCACGGGCAAGGCCTCGCGGTTAGCGGGCCTGCCCTTTGGTCCGTTTGATCCCCAGGGGCACCGCACATTTGAGCTGGCCTTGCGCGCCTTTGTGACCGCCCAGACCCAATTTGACCTCGGCTATGTCGAGCAGCTTTATACGTTTGGCGACAAGGGCCGCGACGCGCCCTTGGCCGATGTCGGCGCTGGTGGTGCCCGGGTCATATCGGTGGGCTATCTTGGCTTGACGCCGCTGCCGATTGAAGCAACCGCGCCGGATACAGACTGGTCCTCGCTATGGCGCTATTTTCCTTGGGAGGATTGGCGTAGCGGTCGGCCGGACCTGATCGATGCCATAATCGCCCCGGCTTTACGGCTCTGGGCCCAGGCTGGTCGCGGAGAGGAATCAACCCAGCGTCATGACCGAGCCCGGGATTTGTTTGCGCTCGACGGGGCCAATTGGAATGAAGATCGGGTCCTGGACCGCTATGAGCTGCTCTATGAGGCAGGCCTGGCCGCAGAGTCAGGGCGCGACCGCGATCGGGCCTGGGGATTAGCCGCTATACAACCTGCGACCACCTCCCCCGCCTTCGGCGAGCCCATGTTGTCTGATCACCGCCGCATACTCGCCACAGCGCTTGGCCGTCTGCGTGGTAAGATGAAATACCGTCCTGTGGTGTTCGAGCTGACGCCGCCAACCTTTACCTTATCCGAATTACAAAGAACGGTTGAAGCTGTCGCGGGCGTCAAGCTGCACAAACAGAACTTCCGCCGCATGCTCGATCGCACCGAACTGGTCGAGGGGATTGGCCGGTTTGACGTTGAAACTGGTGGGAGGCCCGCAGAACTCTTCCGCTTTCGGCGTGAGCGGCTGCAAAATCGTTCAGCCTTGGGCATATCCCTACCCCTTATACGCGAGGGGACGTGATCGCTCGCCACACGCCATTATAAATTCTCAAAACCGTCACAAAACTTGAGCAAAAATATTACCTTAGCCAGGTAGCTGATCCCGATCAGTTGGAATCCGAATCCGACTGCAAAACAATGGGGATAGTCTAATGAGAATTCAACTGCTCGTGGGGGCCTCTGCCCTCGCCTTGTGTTTAGCTGCGCCAGCCATGGCGGCTGACGCCGACGCCGCTGCAACCGCTTCCGATGGTGTCGAAGAAATCATCGTTATGGGCCGCGGCGAAACTCGCCAGGTTCAAACCATTCAGGCTGTCGACATCTTGGCCGCCGCGCCAGGCACCAGCCCAATCAAGATTTTATCGAAGCTTCCAGGCGTGAACTTCCAATCTGCTGACGCCTTTGGCGCCTATGAATGGGCCGTTCGCATCAGTGTTCGCGGCTTCAACCAAAACCAGCTCGGCTTTACCCTGGACGATATTCCATTGGGCGACATGTCCTATGGCAATCATAACGGCATGCATATCAGCCGCGCCATCATCAATGAAACCATTGGCAAGACCGAGCTTTCGCAGGGGTCAGGCACCTTGGAAACCGCTTCGAGCAACAATCTCGGCGGTACCATCAAGTTCTATTCGGATAAGCCATCCGACGCTTTTGGCGGTGTCGCCGCAGTAACTGGCGGTAGCGCCAGCATGACTCGTGCTTTTGTCCGGATTGACTCCGGCGAGACGGTTTTGGGTGGCAAGGGCTATTTGGCCTATGTCAACCAAACGTCTGACAAGTGGAAGGGCTATGGCGGCCAACAAATTCAACAGCAGTTGAACGCGAAATATGTTCAGCCCGTCGGGCCAGTGAACTTGACGGCTATCGTCAATCTTTCCGACCGTGCCGAAAATGACTACCAAGATGTGTCTAAGGAGATGGTCACTCGCCTTGGCTACAAGGTCGACAATATCGCAAAAAACTGGGCCCTGGCCAAGCAGATTGCGGTAGCCTACCAGACCGGGAAACCATTCCCTGCACCCTACACTTCAGTGGACGATGTCTATTATGATGCATCGGGCCTGCGCAAAGATGCCCTAATCGCCCTGGCAGCGGACTGGGAGATCACCAAGGGCCTGACCGCTAAAGCGACCTATTATCGCCACACCAATAAGGGCATGGGCACCTGGTATACGCCGTACCTCCCGACGCCAGCTGCTGCGGGTGGTGCACCGATCTCGGAACGGACCACGGAATACAATATCGATCGGTCTGGCCTTGTCGCTAACCTAAGCTACGAAATTGGAAGCCACACAGTGGAAGGCGGCATCTGGTGGGAAGACAATGATTTCCACCAAGCGCGCCGCTTCTATGGCCTTGGCCTGGACAATCCCGGCCGCGACAGCCTGAAGTTCCAATCCAATCCATTCTTCACTCAGCGGGAACACTTCTTCAACACCAAGACAAATAACCTGCATTTACAGGATACTTGGAAGGTCACTGATGCCCTTAAGGTCAATTACGGCTTCAAGACGGTAAAGGTTGAGAACGTATCCAATCGACTGCTTGGTACGCTCGCGGCGGGCTCTATCAAGGTTGATAAAGGTTTCTTACCTCAAATCGGTTTCAACTACGATTTTGGGGATAAGGGAGAGACCTTTGCTGTCTACAACGAAAACGTGCGCGCCTTCGTAAGCGCAATATCGGCTGGTCCATTTTCAACCACCCAAGACGCCTTCGACAACTTTAAAAGCAAGCTAAGGCCAGAAACATCCAAAACCTTCGAGCTGGGCTATCGCTACAGAAACAGCCAGTTCGACGGATCGGTAGCCGTTTATAATGTCAAATTTAAAGATCGGCTATTGGGTGTCACGACAGGCGCTGCGATCGTTGGCAACCCGACTGTTCTGATCAACGCCGGTGCTGTCACCTCGAACGGCTTTGAGGCCGTCGGTACTTGGCGCGTTATGGACAATTGGTCCCTGTTTGGGTCCTATTCCTATAATAAGTCGACCTATGACGACGATGTTTATGACGATACAGGAAAGCTTCTCTACAAGGTCGCGGGGAAAGTTACAGTCGACTCGCCCAAAAACCTGCTGAAGTCCGAATTGGCCTATGATAACGGTCCGTGGTCTGGACGTTTGTCCGCTTCTTACACTGACAAGCGTTCTTATACCTATACCGCTGATAACTCGGTTGACGCATTTACCGTTGTTGACTTGAGTGCAGGCTATCGCTTCGAGAGCCAAAATACGCTCCTGAATGGCGTTGAGGTGCAGGCAAATATAACCAACCTACTCGACGAACAGTACTTCTCGACGGTTGGATCTGCTGGCTTTAATCCATCGGACCCAAAAGGTACTCAAGCCACTCTCATGGTCGGCGCTCCACGTCAGTACTATGTGACGATCCGCAAGACCTTCTAAGACTTAAGACACACACCTAAACAGCGGCGGGATCGGTTTTGGCCGGTTCCGCCGTTTGTGTATCTAGCCATTGCTGACGGATCATGTCGGAGGTTTGACGCGAGCCGTCTGGGCTCCAGCCCGGTGCGCCAAACACATAGCCGAAGACCTCGCGCAGAGATCTTGCCCTTATAAGGTCGCGCACGATCCCAACCCATTCGTGAAAAGCCACGCGTAATAGGTTGAAACTGCCTAGATTTTTGACAATGCCATAACGCACAGGCTCGACATCAAGCTCGGCCTGAAACGTCCCGAACATCTTGTCCCAGATGATCAATATGCCCGCATAGTTTCGGTCGAGATAGCGCGGGTTGCGGGCGTGATGGACCCGGTGATGTGAAGGTGTATTGAACACCGCCTCAAACCAGGCCGGCATGCGCTTGATCGCCTCAGTATGGATCCAGAACTGATAGACCAGGCTGATGCCCTTCTGAATCAGGATCATGGCCGGCGGGAAGCCCAGCAAGGACAGCGGCAGCCACATGATCCAAGAACCGTTTATGCCGCCGGTCCAGGTCTGCCGCAGGGCCGTGGCGAGACTATAGTGCTGCGAGGTATGGTGATTGACATGCGCCGCCCACCAGAGCCGCCGCTCATGGCTAAACCGGTGAAAACCGTAATAGGCCAGGTCCTCAAGGAAAAAGATCAAGACCCAGGCCCACCATGCGGTCATGGGGATGGTGAAAATCCGGTATTGATAGACCCAGATCGTCGCCGCCAGCACGATCCCGCCAGTCACCACTCCAGCCATGGTGCTACCCAGGCCCATTAAAAGCGAGGTTGCCGTGTCCTTAGGCTCGTAATTGGCCTTAAGCTTGCCAAACCGTGCCAAGACGATTTCCAGCACGATGGTCAGGATAAATAGCGGCACCGCCAGGGTGACGGGATCAAAACTTGGACGCATCAGGCGGCCCCTTGCAAAATACTGGGCGGCCAGGCCCCGGATACGGCCAGCTAAGCCTTAGGCGCATCAAAGGCCTCAAATGATATGGTCAGTTTTCCATCCTCAGGCAGTGCACGCGCGACCTGCGCCCAAGCCAGCGACCGGCTGACATAGCCATCCCCCATGCGAAACAGGACTAGGGCGAGATCTCGGCTTCGGGCAATGGCACCGCTGCCGTCCTCATCGATCCAGACAGGTCCTAGCGCCTCACCCGGAAAATCCTGCGCCAACAATTGCCGAGCCCAGTCAGGCGTCAGGGGCACCAAGGGCCTGGCGATCTTGGCCCAGGCGGCAAGGCCAACCATGAGGCCAATCGCGGTCAGCGAAACCAAAAACTGCGTCCAAAACGGTGTCATGCGACCCCTTAAACCAATCTCGCCCTAGCCTTGCCCGTGCCAAGGCTGGCGTCAAGTTGCGGACGGGTTCAGGATGCGGGGCTTGAGCATTTTACGCGCAAACCTGTGCGCCCTTCGCCGGATGTGTTATGGATTGATGACACGCAATCAGGACTGAGACCTTTGAAAAACGCTGTGATCGCCGCCACTGGCCTGTTTACCCCGCCCTATTCGATCTCAAACGATGAATTGGTCTCCAGTTTCAATACCTATGTTGAGAATTTCAATCGCGACCATGCCGACGCCATTGCCGCCGGATCGGTCGAGGCCCTAGCCCCCTCCTCGCCGGAGTTTGTGCAGAGGGCCTCCGGCATCCAGTCGCGCTTTGTCATGAATAAGGACGGCATTATCGACCCGGCTATCATGCGCCCGGTCTTGCCCGAGCGGTCCAATGACGATCTCTCCATCCTCGCCGAAATGGCGGTTGCTGCTGCGCGCCAGGCGATTGAGGCCTGGGGCAAGCCGGTCAGTGAGATTGGCGCCGTGCTCTGCGCCTGCTCCAATATGCAACGCGCCTATCCAGCCATGGCCGTGGAAATCCAGAACGCGCTTGGCATTGAAGGTTTTGGGTTTGACATGAATGTCGCCTGTTCCTCAGCGACCTTTGGACTCAAGACCGCCGCTGATTTTATAGCCTCGGGCTCGGCCAAGGCGGTCTTGATGGTCAATCCAGAAGTCTGTTCTGGGCATCTGAATTTTAAAGACCGCGACAGCCATTTCATCTTTGGCGATGTAGCAACCGCCGTGATCGTCGAGGCTGAAGACCAGGCTGGCCCGGGCGGCTGGGACATTGTCGGCACACGCCTAAAGACGGTCTTCTCCAACAATATCCGCAATAATTTCGGCTTTTTGAACAATGCTGCGCCCGAAGGTATTGGCGCACCGGACAAGCTGTTTATCCAACAGGGCCGTAAGGTTTTCAAAGACGTCGTGCCCATGGTCGCCGACATGATAATCGACCATGCCGCCGATCTTGGCCTAGATCGCGAAGGCCTAAAGAGGCTTTGGCTGCACCAGGCCAATATCAATATGAATGACATGATTGGCCGCAAGGTCCTGGGCCGCGACCCAAGCCCTGAGGAAAACATTATCGTGCTCGACACCTATGCCAATACGTCTTCGGCCGGTTCGATCATCGCCTTCCATCTGCACAATCAGGGCTTTGAGCCCGGCGAAACCGGCCTGATCTGCAGCTTTGGCGCAGGCTATTCGGCGGGCACCGTGTTTGTGCGCAAGCGGGCCTAGGCCCGCGCCAGGCCTTGGCGCAGGGTCGGCCAGGCAATATTGATCGCAAGGCCCAGCATGACCAGGCCAGCGGCCGATAGCTTCCAGAGCGGCATAGCCTCCCCAAGGACCAGATTGGCGGCCAACATGCCAAAGACCGGGACCAGCAGGGCCATGGGCGTCACAGAGGCCGCAAGATGGCGTGCAAGTAGCCAGCCCCAGACACTATAGCCAAACAGGCTATTACCCACCGACTGCCAGGCCACGGCGGCCCAGGTCGCGCCATCAGCGATCTGAACGGCATGAACCATGGCTGGCCAACCTTCGAGGGTCAGGGACAAGACCACCAAGGGCGGGATTGAGAACAGGCTAGCCCAGCAGACATAGCCTAGCATGTCCGCGCCTGGATCACGCTTGGCGGTGATATTGCCCCCCGCCCAGCTCATAGAGGCGATAAGGGTCAGGACCAGGCCCAAGGGCGTGACGGTCTTGGCATCGGCATGGGCAATGATCACCCCAATTCCGGCGGCGGCGATCAGAAGCGCAATGATTTGAAACGGTTTGATGCGCTCGCCGCTAATGACCATGGACAGGCCGATGGTGAAGAAGACCTGGGTCTGCATCAGCAAGGAGGCCAGGCCCGGTGCGATCTGGCCATTCATGGCGATATAGAGCACGCCAAACTGGCCAAGCCCGATCAGGATGCCGTAGGTCGCCAGGCGCGACCAGGCGACATTGGGCTTTTTAATGAAAAACACGGCCGGAAAAGCGACGAAAAAGAAGCGCAAGCTCGCAAACAGCAAGGGCGGCAGGTGCGACAGCGCCACCTTGATCACCGCGAAATTACTGCCCCAGACCGCAACGACCGCCAGGGCGAGCGCCAAATGGGTAAGAGGCAAGGCGGAGCTTGGTTTTGCTGTTATCGTCGTCATGCCAAAAGGCCCCCTCCACCGCTTCGCGGTCCCCCTCCCCCAGAGGGGGAGGATTTATCGTTCTCAATCTTCCCCCCTTGGGGGAAGTACCGGCGAAGCCGGGGATGGGGGCTTGGGTTCGCGATCTGCCCCCTCCACCGCTGCGCGGTTCCCCTCCCCCAAAGGGGGAGGATTTAGATCAGCCCTGACTTATTGCCGCTTGTGCTGCCGCGAGACGCGCGATCGGGACGCGATAAGGCGAGCAGGAAACGTAATCCAGGCCGACGCTTTCGCAAAACGCGATCGAGGCCGGGTCGCCGCCATGTTCACCGCAAATGCCCAGCTTAACATCGGGCCGAACCGCCCGGCCGCGTTCGGTCGCAATCTTAATCAGGTCGCCAACGCCCTCCTGATCAAGGCTCACAAACGGGTCGCGCTCGAATATGCCCTTGGCCAGATAGGCCTCGAGGAAGCGGCTACAGTCATCGCGGCTAATGCCAAATGTGGTCTGGGTCAGGTCATTGGTGCCAAAGCTAAAGAACTCCGCATTTTCGGCCAGGTCACCGGCCCGGATCGCCGCACGCGGCAGCTCGATCATGGTGCCGACCATATACTGGATCGTGATCCCACGCTCCTCCATCACCGCCTTGGCCGTGCGGTCGGTCAGCTTGCGCAGATAAGTCATTTCCTCGCCCTTGCCGACCAAGGGGTGCATGATCTCAGGCACGGGCGCTGTGGCCGTCATGGCAACATCGCAGGCGGCCTCGATAATCGCCCTAACCTGCATCTCATAGATTTCCGGATAGGAGATGCCAAGGCGACAGCCGCGATGGCCGAGCATGGGATTGGTTTCCTGCAATTCCTTGGCCCGGCGCAGCAGTTTTTGTGCATCCAGCCCCGTGGACTCCGCCACCGCCCGCACATCCTCTTCATTGTGCGGCAGGAATTCATGCAGGGGCGGATCCAGCAGCCGGATCGTAACGGGCAGGCCCGCCATGATGGTGAACAGCTGTGTGAAGTCCTTGCGCTGCATCGGCAAGATCTTGGCCAAGGCGGCGCGGCGACCGGCCTCGTCATCGGCCAGGATCATTTCGCGCACGGCGGCGATGCGGTCGGCATCAAAGAACATGTGCTCTGTGCGGCACAGACCAATACCCTCAGCGCCAAATTGCCGGGCCGTCTGGGCATCGAGCGGGGTCTCAGCATTGGCCCGGACCTTGAGGCGGCGAACCTTATCGGCCCAGACCATTAGGGTCGCAAAATCGCCGGTCAGTTCCGGCTCGACCATCTTGACCGACCCAGCCAGGATTTCGCCGCGCGAGCCATCGATCGTGATCACTTCGCCAGCCTTAAAGCTGCGGCCCCGGCACCGGAATTCACCGGCCTTGGGGTCAATCTGCAATTCGCCTGCACCAGAAACGCAAGGCCGCCCCATGCCGCGCGCCACCACGGCCGCATGGCTGGTCATACCGCCGCGCGCAGTAATAATGCCCTTGGCCGCATGCATGCCGTGAATGTCTTCTGGGCTGGTCTCATCACGGACCAGGATGACGGCCTCGCCCGCATTGCCCAGGCGCTCGGCCTCTTCGGAATCAAACACTATCTTGCCGGTGGCCGCGCCCGGCGAGGCAGGCAGGCCTTGGGCCACCACATCGCGCACCGCCTTGGGGTCAATCGTCGGGTGCAGGAGCTGATCCAGGGCCGCAGGCTCGACCCGCATAATGGCTTCTTCCTGGCTAATGGTGCCGTCAGCCGCCATATCGACCGCGATTTTCAGTGCCGCCTTTGCCGTGCGTTTGCCATTGCGGGTCTGGAGCATATAGAGCTGGCCGCGCTCGACCGT
>JBILKO010000053.1:0-15857 GCA_044376615.1 Caulobacteraceae bacterium | reverse complement strand
TTGGCCGAATAGGTCAGACCAAATACCCCCTCGCCTTGGCGCGAAATGAACAAGGCCCCCAGAACCGGTATATGGCCAATGGCTGAGTTCAAGGCATAGGCAGGCGCGATACCACCGGCCATGTCCATGGACCGGTTATCGAGATCAATCTTGCCCCGTGCCGTCAGGCCGATCGCCTCCCCCGTCGCGCGGGCATCGTCGATATAGAGGGTCGAACCCCTCAGTCTTAATGGCAAAACGATATCAGCAAACTCGATACCGCTGCCATTCAAGGTATCCGCAAAGCCGCGCAATGAACCCAAGGTCAAGATCTGGGCCAAGACCGGCACGTTTCGAATCCGAACCTTCGAGCCCTTGACCGTTAGGTCGAGCCCGCCATCAACAAAAGACCCCGCTAAGCTCGCATGCCCGCCACGTACACTGTCGCTTTCCAAAACCGCTGAAGTCAGGGCACCAAGATCGGCAACGCTTCCATCAATCCAAGACTGTGCAGCCCTTGGCGCAATGGTCAGATGGATGGGTGCCCCCGTTTGGGTACTTGCTGATGCTTCCAGGCGGCGATCGATTTCGCCGGTCAGGTCTGCCTGTACCCTTAGGTCATTAAGCGCACCACTATTGCTGACGCGAACCTGGTTTAAATCGATGTCGAGGACCACCCGCCTTACTAACGGCGCTCTTAGCGACGCTGCGGTTCCACCCGGTAAGCTGGCACGGACCAGTCGGCGAGCATCGAGATATGTACCGGAAAGCTTTATGCGTCTTATGCCGTCGGCTTGATCCAGATCCAGTTGCCCGTCAAAAAGATCCTTGATCCGCGCACGTTGACTGTGAAGGCTCAAGGTCCCTGAGCCGTCCATCCATCCCTGAGCTAGAACTTCAAGCCCTGAACCTGATGCGGCAATTCGGCGAAACACCCAGATTCCATCTCCCCGGCCCGCGATATCTGCTGAGACCAAGGCAGGCTGTCCCGCCGCCTTAGACCAACCTATGTCGCGAGGTGTTAGCTTGGCTGGCCCTAGATCGGCATCAAGGCGCCCAGTCATTCCGTTCGTTTCACTAATGGAGAAAAGGCCATTAAGGCCAATCCCGCCTTCGAACTCATCGGACCGAAACATGCCCAGCCGCTGTGCACTATCGGCTGTTAAGTCGCCCCGGATGCTCAGATTGGTTTGGCCAGTGCCGACATTGGCCGCGGAGATCGCGATAGGCAGACCAGCCAAATTGACCCGACCTTCTAGGGAGGCAGGAGTTATCGAGGCGGTCGCAGCTAAGGCGACCGGGTTAGCAGGGTTCATAAGGTCGCCCAAACCTAGCAGCACGAAATCGCCAGCCGATAAATCTGACGTGAGTGCAAACGCAGTCCTTGCAGGGCTTTGCGACGTCCAATCGAGGCGACCAGAAAGCTGACCAAGTTGGTAGTCGGCCGTGCCCCCAGCAGATGTCCAGTCGATGTCAGTTTTAAACGCCTGTGTCGCCAAAAACACAGGTAGCCTGGGTAGGCCAAACCTGGTCGCGTCTGTTGGTGTCAAATTACCCGTCACCAAAAGGTGGTGTTCGCTCCCGGGCGTAAAGGCGATGTCCGCTAGGAAGGATCCAGCGTCAAGCGCTCCGCGCCAATTATGGTCTTTGAGTGCTAAGGCCAGACTCGCTTTGAACGCTTTAGAACGCCCGCTTACCGGAATGCCGAGTTGCTTCAATCCTCCCGGAGCGAGGTTGGCATTGACCCGCAGCAGGGGCACCGTGCCGGAGGTCCAATTGAAATCGCCCGAGGCCGGACGACTGGTATACCGCCCAGTCCCGCCAGCCTTACCAAACTCCAACTGAGCGCGAATCGGGACAATCGCCCCCAGCCCTGTCGATAAGTTACCGTCAAGTGTCAGCGACTGAGTATTGGACACGCCCGCGGAAAACTTGGCTTGATAATCCAGCTTACCCGCATAAGGCCCCGCCTTGGCGAGGCCAGTAACGCTAACGCCCGCATTATCGCCGCGCACTGAAACCGTCCCATCGGTGGCATCAAGCCCCAGAGCGACTCGGCGAATATGAGCATTGTCGACATTTCCCGCGAATGAAAACCGGTTATCGCCGGGCGCAACAACGCCATGCATAGGCCTAGAGATCGAAAATTTCACATCGGAATTGCCCGAAAAGGCAGTCGCGTCAAACCCACTATTGGCCAAGGCAAAAAGCGGCTTATGGTTTAGAATATCGAGTATTTCACCAGCATCGCCCCTGGCTCGCCCCTCAAAAACTGCGTCAGCGACGGGGTCAAATTTCGGGAAAGAGACCAGGCCCTCGCTCAGCTTGACGGACTGCATGCGGCCAGACTTAAGTTGAAGATCAAACCGGTCGCCTTGAACCAAGGCCTTTCCGCTGCCGTCCTCGATAAGAGGCAGGCCTGGAACGACGTCAATTGCCACACGGTCAAAATCAAAGCCGACCTGAAGCATGTCATTGGTCAATCGCCCGCCAGGCAAGCCCGCTGGGATATCCAGAGTCAGAAATACATTTGACAGAACTCCCTTCTTCAGGGCCGCCTTTACCCAGTTCCTAGCCGGTGTACCCACCTTATCTGGCCAAAATGGGTAGGCCTGGTCCACCACTGCAGTGCCCAGCATTTTGGCGGTCAGTTTGGCGCCCCAGCTGCCCTCTGGCACCCCATCCTTGCCTATGGTTTGTTGGATTTGTCCCTTGGCCTCGACCGTCTTGCCGGCCAGCGATGCTCGGCCCTGCTGGAAGGCGACAATGCCAGCCTCCGGCGTATATCGGCCCTTCACGGCAATATTGGTTAGGGTTTGCTTTTCAGAGCCAGGTACAAAGGCCATGGTGGCTTTTGGCCCAGTCACCTCGAAATCAATGCGCGCCGGCTGCTTAGGTTTTCCCTGAGGGATCAATCTAAGTTTGCCCTTTAGATCGAGGCCAAGCGTGGCCGCCGAAAGTCGGATTTGGTCAAACTCGACTTCGCCTGTTTGAGGGTTATACGAAGCCCTGACGCGAGCGCTGTCAAAAGGTTGTGCGACCTTGCCGAAACGGATTCGCCCCGACCCGGCGCTAAAGGCGACATCGGCCGATTGAAAGCCAGTCTGGCGCCCATAGGCCATCGACCCTCGTCCCTCAATCGACGCATTCAACGCAGAAAGGCCGTGGGTTATTCCAGCCGACGGGAAGACCTTTGCAGGATTTAGATTTTGAACCTTGGCATCGACTGAAGCATCTTTCAGTCCAACGGACGCCCGAGCCGTGGCGCTCAAGACGGCGCGATTGGCACCAGAGCCGATCGACAGGTCACTATCAAGCAGCAATAAGCCCCCGACCTTGTGAAACTCAATCGAGTGAACATCGCCTGTCCAACTCACCGAGCCGTCGGTTTGCCTCAAACTCAATTGGCCGCGCTTAAGGTCGAGATCTCTTAGAAAGCTGGCCGCCCAACTCCGCCTTGCTGGACTGGTAAGCTCCAGGAACAGTTTTCCAAGCCCGGTAATGACTTCTGGCTTGCCTTTGGCGGCGTAGCCAAGCTCGTAACGACCTAACGGTGACACGCTAACAGCAACGAAAAAATCCTCCGCAGCCATGTGCCCAGGCGCAGGGGCAAAGACGAGCAAGGAATCGAGGGCAATTGCGGCCTGAACCTTGGCTGCCCGCAAGACCAGCCGCCCTTGACCGTCGCGCAGCCAGACTCCTTCCATCTGCACGCCTAGGGCTTTTGCCTCATCAAACCAGACAATGCCGATATGATTGACGCCGCCATGGCCTCCAGCCACTTGTCGCTCAAGGCCTTGGACAAAAGCATCGCGCAGAAAATCCGCTGAAATTTCTCCGCGGGATAGCCGCCAAGCCGCGAAGCCAAACAGGGCCGTGGCCGCCAAAACCAGCAGAAGGGCAAGCTCAACCGCGTGCTTTAGTGCCGGTCTCAGCAAGGACTATGCTCCGCTTAATCGAGGGCACTGGACGTTTGAACGAAACATCACCAGTTTACGGCACAAACATGACCGTGCCTTTCTACAGGCACTGAGCAATTGGGATACGACAATGACCGATGCGATCCAAGCTGGAGATATGGCCCCTAGGTTCAATTTACCCACTGATGGCGGCGGAAACATCAGTTTAGCCGATTTAGCCGGGAAATCTGTTGTGCTCTATTTCTATCCCAAGGACGATACGCCCGGCTGCACAACCGAATCCAAAGGCTTTAGCGAATCAGCAGCCGCTTTTGCGGCGGCCGATACGGTCGTGATCGGTGTGTCGAAAGACACGGTCGCCAGCCACAATAAGTTCAAGGCAAAGCACAACCTCAATCTCATTCTGGCCTCTGACGAAACGGGATCGGTAGTCGAGGCCTATGGCTGCTGGGTTGAAAAAAGCATGTATGGCCGCAGCTATATGGGCATCGAGCGCTCCACCTATTTAATTGGGCCAGACGGTAAGGTTTTGAAGGTTTGGCGCAAGGTCAAGGTCCCTGGTCATGTCAAGCAGGTGCTCGAGGCCCTTTAGGAATGGCCGGTGCATCGCACACAAACATTTGACTAGATTCGGTGTGAGATTAGACGGGGCATTGCACCGAAATTAACTATAGGTTGCAGAAAAATTAGTAAGATAGTAATAAATATGTCAATCGCGCTTGCAAAATTGACATAGATCGTAGCATATCCCACGGATCAGAAACGGCGGGTATACGAGACCATGACTCATGGCCGCGCGGCACGTATGCGCCAGATCTTCCAAACCGTGTTCCAGGAACGTCACCTGTACCTCCGTGCTGAAGGCCAGGTCAGTAGCCTAGTCTTAACGCCAAAGCGTCAGATGGTCATCGCTGGCTGCTTGCTTGGGCTGGGTATATGGCTAACCCTTTCAACCGTATCCATGGCGATCAATGCCATGTCGATGAGCCGGACCGACCAGGAAGTCGCCAAGACGCAAGCCAAATATGAGCGCTGGATCGCCGACCGTCAGGCCCGATTGAACAGCGCCGTGGCTCAGTTGAATGCCAATAACGGCTCGATTGACGACCTAGCAAATTCGATTGAAAAGCGCCACGCGGCGCTGGCCATGTTGGTTACAGATTTTCGCGGCGTTCCGGGTGCTGCCAAGGCCCTCACGCCTTCGGTTGTTCCTGACTCCATCATTGGTGCCAGTCCGCTTGAGAGGGTACAGGGCATCCATATGGATCAAGACCGTATGGTCCAGCGCGCCGAATCTTTCGCAAAGAGCCGCGCTGAGCGCTTGAGGCTGGCATTCCGTCTCGCGGGGCTCAACCCGTCAAACTATGTAGGCCAGTCCTCTGGGCTGGGCGGGCCCTTGATCGATTCCAAAGATCCCAAGGCACTCGGCGCTGTTTTAGACGTCGATCCTGAATTTGCACAGCGTATTCAGAGCGCTGCGACCAATATGACGGATATGCGCGCCCTGAATAATGCTGCGGAACGCCTGCCTTTTGCACGCCCAACCGTCCATACTCAGCAGACTAGCGGTTTTGGCTTTCGCTATGACCCGTTTACCCGTCGCCCCGCTATGCATGAAGGTTTGGATTTTGCCGGCGGTTTTATGTCGCCCATTTATGTAACTGCTCCGGGCATTGTGTCCTTTGCCGGCGTTCGGTCCGGTTATGGCAATACGGTCGAGGTTGACCATGGCCGCGGCTTCAAGACTCGCTATGCTCACCTGCAGGGCATTTCAGTCCGCACGGGCCAGCGGGTCGGTGTGGGTCAACGCATCGGCGCCATGGGTTCCACAGGACGCTCGACTGGCGTTCATCTTCATTATGAAGTCTGGGTTAATGGGCGTGCCCAAAACCCGGCTCGTTTCGTTAAGGCTGGAGACTATGTTCAACAAGCGAACGGATAAGATCATTCAAGCGGATTCTTCAAACTCGCTTGCCCTCCCCGCGCTTACGGATGGGCGAAAAGCGTTGAAAGCTGCCTCGATGATCGGTGACGATATGGTCATTGAAGGCAATATCTCAGGCACTGGAGAATTGCACCTTGACGGCATCGTTCGCGGCGAGATCAAGATTGAGCGTCTCACCATCGGCGAAACTGGCCATGTCGAAGGGTCGGTAACCGCTGACACGGTCGAGGTGCGCGGCCGCCTTGTTGGCACAATTTTTGGTAAGTCCGTGCGCCTCTATGGCACGGCTCATGTCGATGGCGACATCACTCATGAACAGCTGTCGATGGAGCCCGGTGCCTTCTTCCAGGGCCGCAGCGTGAAGTTCCAACGGCAAGGTCAATCCTTTACCGAGTCCGTACCGGTAACGGTTGAGGAAGCCTAAACCATAAGAGCCATAGTTTAGAGCCAAATTGGGCGTGCAGATTAATCCTCTGCACGCCTATTTCTTTTAGCCGGTTCGTGTAACCCCGACGCGCTGGGCTAAGGATGCGCCCATAAATCGGTCAAGGTCTCCGTCCAATACCCCTTGCGTGTCGGATGTTTCCATCTCGGTTCGCAAATCCTTGACCATTTGGTAGGGCTGGAGAACATAAGAGCGGATCTGGTGACCCCAGCCGATATCGGTCTTTTGGTCTTCGAGCGCCTGGGCCGCAGCCTCACGCCTTTGCAGTTCAATCTCATAAAGCCTAGCCCGCAGCATTTTCCAGGCCTCGTCGCGGTTCTGGTGCTGGGACCGGCCGGTTTGACAGGCCACGGCAACGCCGGTCGGAATATGGGTCAGCCGCACCGCCGAGTCGGTCTTATTGATATGCTGACCACCCGCACCTGAGGCGCGATAGGTATCCGTGCGCACATCAGACGGATTGATTTCGATCTCAATCGTATCGTCGACCACGGGATAGACCCAAACCGACGCAAAACTCGTATGGCGCTTGGCGGCTGAGTCGAATGGCGAAATCCGCACGAGACGGTGGACGCCTGCCTCGGTCTTGAGCCAACCATAGGCGTTATGGCCCTTGATCTGCAGGGTTACGGACTTGATGCCCGCCTGTTCGCCTGGCGTTTCTTCGATCAGATCAAGGATCATGCCATGCGCATTGGCCCAGCGCGAATACATCCGCAGCAACATTCCCGCCCAGTCATTGGACTCGGTGCCGCCAGCGCCTGAATTGATTTCAAGATAGGCGTCATTGCTATCGGCCTCGCCGGATAAGAGGGCCTCGAGCTCGGCGCGTCCAGCCTGTTCCTTGATTTGCACAAGTTGCGCGCGGGCTTCATCTAGCGACGCCTCATCGCCCTCAGCATCCGCCAATTCGGCATAGCCAACAGCATCAGCCAGATCACGTTCAAGCCGCCGAATGCTATCAATCTGGGCCGATAGCTGCGTGCGCTCACGCATAACCGCTTGCGCCTCAGAGGGGCGGTCCCAGAGGCTTGGGTCTTCTACACGCGCATTGAGCTCATCGAGCTTACGGACTGCAAGATCCCAGTCAAAGACGCCTCCTGAGCAATCCGATCGACTGCTCGATATCGGCAGAAGTTGCCTCAACATCCGCTCGCATAGTATTAAGCTCCAACACCAATAGGGCGCGGGGCATAGCTTGTCGAACGCGCCATGACAATCCTTCCCAATCAGTTTCAGTAAAGGCCGGTAAGGTCTTCTGGCACCTTTTGCACTTTTGGCGGCGGCGGTGCGGCAGGCGCACCATTGCCCCAGGCCTGGCCATAAGGAACCGCTTCGGCAGAATCCAGCGCGGCACGCGGTTCGGTGCCCGGACGGAAGGCCTCTTCGACACCATTGACGAGGACAAACCGGGTCGATTTAGGCACACGGAAGTCCTTTACGGGAACGCCTTTTAAGGCCGTTTGCATAAATTCAATAAAGATTGGGACAGCCGCGACTGCGCCGGTTTCATTGTTTCCCAAGGTCCGGTTGTCGTCGAAGCCCACAAATACACCCACAACAATGTCCGGTGAGTAACCGACAAACCAGGCGCTACGATACTCATTGGTCGTGCCCGTCTTGCCCGCAAGCGGCCGCCCTAAAGAACTGACCTGATAGGCGGTGCCGCGTTGCACAACCCCCTTGAGCATGCTCGTAACCTGGTAGGCGGTGATGGGGTCAAGGACCTCGGTTCCAGCAGGCTGCAAGTGCGGCGACTCCTCACCGCTAAAACCGTTCTTGCAAGCGACACAGTCGCGCTGCTCAGCCTTTAAAAGCGGGTTACCATCGCGGTCCTGAACCATTTCGATCAAGTGCGGCTCAACCCGGCGGCCACCATTAATGAAAGGCGCATACGCGGCCGTTAGCTTAAACGGCGTCGTCTCCCCTGCCCCCAGGCTCATAGCCAGAACCGGCTGCATCTGCGATACGAGCCCAACCCGAATGGCCAGGTCGCCAATTTTTTTCATGCCTACGCTTTGAGCTAGGCGCACCGTCATAGTGTTCAAGGACTGCTCTAGCCCCTTACGTAGGTAAAGCAGGCCGCGATAATCCTTGTCGAAATTCTCCGGTGCCCAATCCTTATCGGCGGTCGCACCCTTCAAGGTGATGGGCGCATCGGCAACCTGGCTAGCCGGGGTAAAGCCGTTCTCCAAGGCCGTCGCATAGACAAACGGCTTAAACGCCGAGCCCGGTTGACGCATGGCCTGGGTCGCCCGGTTGAACTTGGACAGCGAGAAACTATACCCCCCGACCATGGCCAAGATTCGGCCCGAATAGGGATCCATAGCGACTAGAGCGCCGTTGACGATGGGAACCTGGCGCAGCGCAAATTGGCCTGAGGCCTTGGCCGGCTCGACAAACACTAGGTCACCGACCTTAAAGCCCTTGGTTGCATTAGCCCAGGCCACATCGGCGCCCTGGATCACGCCCTTCCGGCCATCGACCAAACGCACACGAACATTGGAGCCGGTGGTCTCGACAACGGCAGCGCGCCAATCGCGCCGTTCAGACGGAGGGGCTAGACGCTGCGCAGCCTTTTCCCAGCCTGGCTTGATCTCGACATGACCCATGCCCCCGCGCCAGCCGTGACGCCGATCATAAAGCTCGAGCCCTTGCATCAAGGCGACCCGTGCAGCAGTTTGTAGACGCGAGTCCAGGGTGGTGCGAACATAATAGCCGCCCTCATCAACCTTATCGCCTAGGGTCAGGAGGGCACGGCGGCGAACCTCAGCGAGGAAGTAGTCGCCGTCTCGATAGCGTGTGCGGGTCGGTTCGGCTTGAACCACCAGGTCCTTGGCCATGGCCGCCCGCGCTTCAGCTGGGGTCGCCCAGCCCAGGCTCGCCATCTCGCCAATAATCCAGTTTCGGCGACGGATCGCGGCGGCCTTATTACGGATCGGTTGATAATTTTGCGGACCCTTGGGCAAGGCCGCTAGATAAGCGCACTCTTCTAGGGTCAAGTCAGACAAGGACTTACCAAAATAGTTATACGCAGCAGCGCCCACCCCAAACGAGCGATAACCAAGCCAGATCTCGTTCAAATAGAGCTCTAGTATCTTTGGCTTGGTCAGGGTGCCTTCCAACTGGTTGGCAAGAATGGCCTCTTTCAGCTTTCGGCCAACAGTCGCGTCACTATTGAGCAAGACATTCTTGGCGACCTGCTGGGTAATGGTCGAGCCACCTTCGAGACGGCGTCCGCGCGTGACATTGATCACGTTTTTTAGAACTGCACGGCTGAGGCCTTGATAGTCGATCCCGCTGTGTTGGAAAAAATTGCGATCCTCAGCGGCCAAAAACGCTTGGGCCAGTCTTGGCGGGATCTGTTCATAGGGAACAAAAATGCGGCGCTCGCGTGAGAACTCACCGATCAAGGTGCCATCCCAGGCATAGACCCGCGTCGCCGTAGGCGGGTGGTAATCGGCCAGATCCGCTGCGTCTGGCATGTCGTGGAACAACAGGGCGGAATATATGGCGAGACTGACCCCTGCCAGGGCAATAACGCTCAACACAACCACGCCCGTGATCGCCAACCAACGTTCAAGGCGTTGCAAGATCAAAGACCTCCAGCGATCCGATAACCGAACAAGACGCGATCTAACGCGTCTGGCCACTCAAGGTAAAGCGCTGCCAGATGTTTTCAGAACCCAGGTTGTAAAAAATCTGTGGGCTAGCGCGAGGCCAGGCGGATACTCTGGGCGAAATAGGCGTCAATAGAATCGCCAACGGAATCCATAAAGGCTTTGCGCGAAACCTCTCCCGACAGCAGGCGTTCGTCCTCACGATTGGTGATAAAGCCCATCTCTAGCAAAACCGCAGGCACGTCTGGCGCGAGCAATACGGCAAAGCCGGCGTCGCGATGACTCTTACCCAGCAAGGGCACATCCTCGTCGATGTAGTCGAGCAAGATCTGGGCAAAATTGGCGGAGCGGTTCTTAGTCTCGCGTTGGGTGAGGTCAAACAAGATCTGCTTTACCGCCTTATCCTGGTTAGGCAGGCTTGCATCCACCAACCAGTCATTCTTGTTCAGCATACTCTTGGCCGCCCGGTCAGATCCCTTGTCGGACAAGGTATAAACCGACGCGCCGCGGGTCTGGTCATTCATGCCAGAATCCGAGTGTAGCGAGATAAACAAGTCCGCATTGGCCCGGCGCGCGATCTGGACACGCTGATCAAGCGGAATAAACACATCGCTATCGCGGGTCATGACGACCTTGTAGTCACCCGACCTTTCCAGCCGAGCCTTTAGAGCCAAGGCAGCGCCTAGATTGATGTCTTTTTCCCAGTGCTCAGCGCCGCGTGCGCCTGGGTCATGGCCGCCGTGCCCGGCATCGATCACGACAATCTTGGGCCCAGGCTGAACAATCGGCGGTGTGGTCCGCTTAACTGGCGTGGCCTTTGGGGCAGGGGCTGGCTTGGCAGATTGTACCGAGCGGATGGCTTCGACCTTTGCCGCGCCTGTCTTAACCGGCGCAGTAACTGCATTCGGGACAATATCGATCACATACCGATATTGGGATTGGCCAGCAGAGGGAGGGATTAGGAAATGACGTTTGACCGTAGCAGGCTGCGTCAGGGCTAACCGAAGGCGAACAGCTCCCGCCGCCTCATCGACCGTCCAAGCCTTGACAAGTCCTGAGCCAGAGCCCTGCAACTCTCTGGTTAATGCCAAGCTCGGCATGGCCAAGATGAGCCGGGTATCGTCACTCGCGCTTGAAACCAATTGCACCTGGGCTGCTCGATCAAGCTCGATGACCACGCGGGTTTCGCCCTGATTGCCGCCAAGGCGAACGCCCAATACATTGCCCGAGGCGGCATAGGCCATTTGAAAGCCAGCGATCCAAAAGACCAGGCACAGCGCGAAACCCATAAAAACGCAATGGCTCACGCGCCGAACAACCTGATGGGCTGGGCAATGGTCTTGGCCGTGATCAAGCTCGAGAAGCATGAATGAATTCATAGTCCAATTGGCCTCTTGCCTAAAGAGGTCTTGGTGACGCTAGCCCCTCATAACACCGCATTAAGGTACATAAATTGTTAATCACTCTTGTTAAGCGAAGTGCTTTCTTTTTTTGTGCATATGTTGCAGACTAATCAAACCGCTTAGATCGCCCTTTGCCTCATTGGCGCGGCAAGCGTCCCTGGCGTCGTCGGCGGGCCCTAGCAGGTTGCCAAAACGCAGTTTCCGATCCGCGCCTGGCGCGTCAAGGATGAACAAACCTCATGGGCAGCGTCGCACACGCCCCTTTCCGGCCAAAGGCCCCTTTTACTGCCATTATTGGCGGTGAGGCCCGTTTTGCGCCTGCCCCCTTTCAGATCCGGCCCCTGGGATTAATGCCCGGCGCGCGCCGCGGAGATAATTTTAATGTCGAAGAAAATGTTAATCGACGCCTCACACGCCGAAGAGACGCGTGTGGTGGTGCTGGATGGGTCACGGATTGAAGAATTTGATTTTGAAAGCCGGTCCAAAAAACAGCTCAGAGGCAATATCTATCTTGCCAAGGTTACCCGAGTAGAGCCCAGCCTTCAGGCCGCCTTTGTTGAGTATGGTGGTAATCGCCACGGCTTCTTGGCCTTTAACGAGATCCATCCGGACTATTACCAGATCCCAATGGCCGATCGTGAGGCCTTGATGCGGGACATGATGTCCGATGATGACGATCATCATCACCATGCGCCGGCGCCTCAAACCGACGAAGGCGATGATGCTGATCAAGGCGGCGAGGCTGATCACGATGATGATGGCATGGAAGAAGAGGTGGAGCGTCGCCGTCGCCGACTGATGCGCCGCTACAAGATCCAAGAAGTTATTAAGCGCCGCCAGATCATGTTGATCCAGGTGGTCAAGGAAGAGCGCGGCAATAAGGGCGCGGCCCTGACCACCTATTTGTCACTGGCCGGTCGCTATGGCGTACTGATGCCCAATACGGCCCGCGGCGGCGGGATTAGCCGCAAGATCACCACGGTCACTGACCGCAAACGTCTAAAATCCGTCGTCCAGAGCCTGGACGTGCCGCACGGTATGGGCCTGATCATCCGGACTGCAGGTGCCAAGCGGACCAAGGCCGAGATCAAGCGCGATTATGAGTATCTTTTGCGGCTCTGGGAAAACATCCGGGATGTGACCCTGCACTCCATAGCCCCTGCCCTGATCTATGAGGAAGAGGACCTGGTAAAGCGGGCGATCCGCGACATGTATGACAAGGAACTCGAAGGCATCTGGGTCGAGGGCGAGGACGGCTATCGCGAGGCCAAGGAATTTATGCGGATGCTGATGCCTTCGCAGGCCAAAAAGGTTCAGGTCTATCGCGAGCCGACGCCGCTGTTCGTCCGCCATAAGGTCGAGGACCAGCTCGCCCAGATCTATACCCCGGTCGTGCCCCTTCGGTCCGGTGGCTATCTAGTGATCAATCAGACTGAGGCGCTGGTCGCCATCGACGTCAACTCCGGCAAGGCCACGCGCGAGCGCAACATTGAAGCCACGGCCCTAAAGACCAATCTTGAGGCGGCTGAAGAAGCCTCGCGCCAATTGCGTCTGCGCGACCTGGCTGGCCTAGTCGTGATTGACTTCATCGATATGGAGGAGTCGAAAAACAATCGGTCCGTCGAAAAAGTCTTGAAGGACTGTCTAAAGGACGACCGCGCCCGGATTCAGATGGGCAAGATTTCATCCTTCGGCCTGATGGAAATCTCGCGCCAACGCCGCCGATCAGGTGTGTTGGAAGGCACCACCCATGTTTGCGAACACTGCGCAGGCGTTGGCCGTGTTCTGTCTGTTGAATCCAGCGCTCTGGCCGCTGTGCGCGGTATCGAGATGGAAGCCGTCAGCGGCGGCGCTGGCACGATCGTGCTGCGCGTCCCCCAGGCTGTTGGCCTCTATATTCTCAACGAAAAGCGGCCCTATCTTGAGCGTATACGCCTAACCAAGGGCCTCATTGTCGCAGTTCAGATCGATACCAGCCTGGCCCATGCCGAGCACGCCATTGACCGGATCGAGTCTCGCGAATTTGAACCCTCGCCTGAGGTCCTCGCTGCCGTTGCCCATATCCCCTTCGACGATAGCCAGGACGATCTGGTTATGGACGACGACGATGTGGACGACGAGGACGAAGACCTGATCGCTGACGGCGATGAAGACGAGGATGAAGATACTAGCGCCGCGCGTTCGGCCCAGGGGCGCCCTGGCCAGCCTCGCCGCGATGAGGCGTCGGATGATAGCGAGGCGGTGCGTCGGCGTAAGCGTCGGCGGCGCAGAGGGCGGCGCGGTGACGAACCATCAGACCGCGCCTCTGGCGCCGAAGGCGATGACGACATTGATCAGGACGATGATGCAGAGTCTCGCGAGGTCAATGAAGGCGGTGAAGGCGGCGACCTGACTGAGGCGCAAAGGCGTCGTCGTCGTCGCGGTCGGCGCGGTGGTCGCAGGATGCGCGAAGAGGTTCGAAGCGACGAGCCCTATGGCTGGACCCGCCCAAGGGCACCGGATGGCGACCCCTATATCTGGTTCGACCCCTTACAGCCTAGGCCAAGACCACCACTGGAAGCCGCGACTTCGGTCGGTGCGGCCGCTGTCATACCGTCTGTCACGGCTCCGATTGAAATTGCCGCAACTGCCGCACCTCCGACCGATTCCGCTGATGCCAAGCCGGCGCGCAAGCGACGCCCTGTCAAGGCAAGTGCCACAGCTGTTCCATTGCCCGGGCTGTTCAATGATGCACCGACCGAGGTCGCGGCCGCAGCGCCTATGGCTGAACCTGCCGCAGACATGTGGGTTGAGTTGCCCCCCAAGGACGAGCCAAAGGCCAAGCCCATCAAGGCCCGCCGCGCCCGCGCCAAGCCCAAACAAGATGCAGAGACCCCTGTGGATGCAACAGACACAGGCGACACGCCTTTAGCGGTCAAGGCTCCTGTTAACGCACCGCAAGCAACAGAACACACTGTACAACCAGCCACTGCCCCCAAAATCACTGCCACAGTGAATGACGCCCCGGCGGAGATGCCAAAGAAGGGCTGGTGGCGGCGCGGCTAAACCCCTATCCTGCGCCCCAAGGGGTATATTCCCCCGTGTCGTTCGCGGCGCGGGGGCCAGTTTGGAGCGATCGTTTGGCCCCTATAGCCCGTGTTCAATCCCGTTTAGGCTCGAAGCGCACACCCTATGCGCGCCAGGGTCTAGCGATCCTGGCTGCAATATGCACGGTATTTGGTCAGACCCAAGCAAAGGCCCAGGCATTTTCATTAATCCGCGATACCGAGATTGAGGAGATTTTGCGCGCGGATTCCGATCCGATCTTCGCCGCTGCCGGGCTGACCCCTGAAAATGTTCAAATCCATATGGTGGGCGACAAGCAGATCAATGCTTTTGCGGCCGCCGGTCAGAACATGTTTCTCCATACTGGACTGATTATTGAGACCAAAACCCCTAATGAGCTGATCGGCGTTATCGCTCACGAAACCGGGCATATTGCTGGCGGCCATTTGGCGCGATCGGGCGATGCGAGCCGTGCAGCAACGGGTACGTTTTTCTTGACCATGGGCCTTGGCGTTCTGGCTGCGATTGCGGGCGCACCTGATGCAGCGGCCGTTTTAGTCGGCAATTCAGGTTATTTCGCCACCTTATCTGTGCTCGGCTATAGCCGGGTCCAGGAATCCGCAGCGGACCAGGCCGCCGCGACCTATCTCGAAAAAAGCGGCCAATCGGGCCGCGGCCTGGTGCAGTTTTTCGACAATTTCCGCTATCAGGAAGTGTTTTCGGACGCCAAACGCTATCCGTTTTTCCGCAGCCACCCCTTGTCGTCAGACCGAATTGAAGCCCTTAGGGTCCGGGTCGAGGCCATGCCGAATTATGGCCAGACCGACAGCGCCGCGGCTCAGGAACAGCACACGATCATGATCGCCAAGCTCAAGGCCTTTATGAACCCACCACAACAGACCTTTATTGAATTCAAGGAAAACGACCCAAGCTATCCGGCCCGCTACGCCCGGGCGATCGCCTATTACCGGTCGCTCGAAACCGAAAAGGCCTTGAAAGCGATCGACGCCTTGCTGAAGGAACAGCCCGAAAATCCCTATCTATGGGAACTGCGCGGCCAGACCCTGTTTGAATCGGCTAGGGCCAAGGAAGCTGAACCAGCCTATCGGCGCTGTGTCGAGCTAAAGCCCAAGGCGGCCTTGTTTCACCTGGCCTTGGGGCAGACCCTATTGGCGCAAGACGATGCGAAACGCATTGACGAGGCGATTGAGCAGATCAATCGCGCCATGGAAATCGAGAACGATAACCCGTTTGGCTGGCGCATGTTGTCTGAGGCCTATGACCGCAAGGGCCAGCCTGGCATGGCGCGGCTTATGGCGGCCGAGCAGTTTTTCGCCCTCGGCTCGCCGACCGAGGCCCGTGTCTTTGCGATGCGCGCGCGTGAAGCCTTGACCAAAAATAGCCCTGAATGGCGACGGGCCACCGATATTGTTCTGACCTCGGAACCAACCGATCAGGACCTAAAGGATCTGGCCAAGGAAGGCAGCACCGCCCCGCGCC
>JBILKO010000052.1:0-15920 GCA_044376615.1 Caulobacteraceae bacterium | reverse complement strand
GCTCCTTGACCCGCTCTAGCAGGCGCAGGGAATGGTAATAGCGCGCGCCGGGGCGGATCTTCAGATAGAGCCTTGGCACGGTTTCGAGATTGTGGTTGAAAACGTCGGGCTTGGCCTCAATGACCCGTTCCGCCGCCCCGTCCTTACGCAAAAAATCCGGGGTCAGAATCTCAATGGTTGTGGTCGGTACGGCCGCGCGGATAGCCCGCACAACCCGGGCAAAATGGTCTGCACCGCCATCGATCAGGTCGTCGCGGTCGACCGAAGTGATCACAACATGACTGAGGCCCATCTGCTTGACAGCCATGGCGACACGCTCGGGCTCATCGGCGTCGAGCGGCCCTGGCAAGCCGGTCTTGACGTTGCAAAAGGCGCAGGCCCGTGTGCAGGTATCGCCCATAATCATCATGGTGGCGTGCTTTTGGCTCCAGCACTCGCCAATATTAGGGCAAGCGGCCTCTTCGCAGACCGTGACCAGGCCATTGTCTTTGACGATTTGGCGTGTCTGATTATAGACCGCCGAGCCCGGGGCCTTGACCCTTAGCCAGTCAGGCTTGCGCAGGACCCCGGTTTCTGGCCGGTTACGCTTTTCCGGGTGACGGGCGGCGCGGGCCGTATTTGAATCAATCAGAGTGACCATGGTCTTTAGATCGGACTTTGCGGCTGAATGATCAAGCCTTACCAGCAAATACTCTTGGTAGAAGAGTAGTAAATACTTTCGTGCTGTTCGCCGTGCCTGAGCGAGAGTATGACAAAATTGTGTTAGTTTATATTGTGTAAACGCAAAATTCGTTCCAAATTACACTCAAGACTGAATAAGGTTAACAGGGAGGCGACGCCGTAATGCCCAGTGCTTACGACGCCATGTCGGGCCAGCGCCCGGTGTTTGATGCTCTGATTGATGCCAAAGATCAATTCGGCTCCAAGAAACTGATCCTCGAAGATCAAGATCGAAACCCCTTAAGCTATACGGGCCTGATCCGGGCGGCGTTTGCCTTGGGCCGTAAGATCGCAGCCATGACTGAACCTGGCGAGCGGGTCGGCCTATTGCTGCCGTCCGGTTCGGCCGTCGTTGTGACCTTTTTTGCCCTGCATGCCTTTGGCCGCGTCCCGACCATGCTCAACTTCACCTCTGGGATCCGCAATCTCAAGGCGGCGATCAAGGTGGCGGGGGTCAAGCGCGTTCTAACGGCGCA
Source organism: Caulobacteraceae bacterium (assembly GCA_044376615.1). Taxonomy (GTDB): domain Bacteria; phylum Pseudomonadota; class Alphaproteobacteria; order Caulobacterales; family Caulobacteraceae; genus CAISGS01. The sequence continues at coordinate 14,724 of JBILKO010000052.1, read as the reverse complement.
CCGGTTTGTCGAACAAGGTAAGCTCGAAGACCTGATTGATGCCTTTGATGGCCTGGCCAAGGTCACCTATCTGGAAGATGTCCGCGCCAGTCTGAACCTGGCGGACAAACTATTTGCCGCCGCGGCCGGCGCCCTGCCCCGCACCTTCCGCGCCAAGACCGAGGCCAGCAATGAAGGCGTGGTGCTGTTTACCTCGGGCAGTTTTGGTGCGCCACGCGGTGTTATCCTGACCCAGGCCAATCTGGTGACCAATGTCCGTCAAATCGCCGCCCATATCGATCTCGATCCCGACTGGGTGTTCTTTAACCCGCTACCGACCTTCCACTGTTTTGGCCTAACTGCGGGGGTCTTATTGCCGATCTTGAGTGGCATGAAGGCGTTTGAGTATCCCTCGCCACTGCACGTCAAACAGATCCCAGAATTGATCCGCGACACCAAGGCCAGTGTCTTGCTCGCGACCGACATATTCATCAATCAATATGCGCGCTCGGCGGCTGCGGGTGATCTTTCGGGCCTGAAATTTGTCGTTTGCGGCGCAGAGAAGGTCCGCAATGAGACACATGACCTAATCCTTGAGCGATTTGGCCCCGTGCCCTTGCTGGAAGGCTATGGCGCGACCGAAGCAGCCCCCGTGATCGCCGTCAATAAGCCAGACCAGAACAAGCGCGGCACGGTCGGGGCGCTGCTTCCAGGCATTGAAACCAAGATTGTTCCGGTCGAGGGCATTCCCAATGGCGGCAAGCTCTTTGTGCGCGGCTGCAATGTCATGGCGGGTTATCTTGATGCCAATGGCGTGCTCGAGCCCCTGGTCGATGGCTGGCACGATACGGGCGATGTGGTTGAGCTTGACGCCGATGGCTGGATGAAGATCCTGGGCCGGGTCAAGCGCTTTGCCAAGATTGGAGGCGAAATGGTGTCCTTGACCGCTGCCGAGGACCTGGTTGCCAATATCTGGCCAGACGCGCGCCATGCCGTGATCGCCATGCCCGATCCGCGCAAGGGTGAGCGGCTTGTCCTCATCACCGATTATCTGGGGGCCAAGGTTGCGCCCCTAGTTGCCCATGCCCAGACCATTGGTGCGTCTGAAATCTCAGTCCCGCGCAAGATCATGCATGTGACCGAGGTGCCCGTACTGGGCACTGGCAAGACCGATTATGTCACGCTGCAACGCATGGCCGAGATCGATAATCAGGCCGCTTAAGCGTCCACGCCATGGCGCGCGCGAAAATCGCGGCGGAAGGCTTCAAACCGACCTTCGGTAATTGCGCTGCGCATAGCGGCGGTAAGCGCCTGAAAAAAGGCAATATTGTGCCAGGATAAGAGGATCTGGCCCAGAAACTCCTCTGACTTTACCAAATGGTGCAGATAGGCCTTCGAATAGTCGCGGCTGGCCGGGCAATCGCTCCCGGCATCCAGCGGGGTCTCATCCTCAGCAAAACGCGCATTCTTTAGCGCCAAGGCCCCGTCCCAGGTCCAGGCCTGACCGTGGCGACCCGACCGCGTGGGCAGAACGCAGTCAAACATATCCACGCCCCTGGCCACCGCCTCGACCAGATCAATGGGCTTGCCAACGCCCATCAAATAGCGCGGCCTATGGCTGGGCAGCAAAGGCGCGCAAAACTCCAGCGTATCGCACATGGCCTGGTGCCCCTCGCCTACTGCAAGGCCGCCAATCGCATAGCCGTCAAAACCGGTCTCGATCAGGCGTTCAGACGATTCCCGGCGCAGCGCCCCGAAGGTTGAACCTTGTTGAATACCAAACAGGGCCTGGTGTTCGCGCTGGCCAAAGGCGGCCTTTGACCGGTCGCCCCAGCGCGCTGATAGCCGCATTGCGCTAGCGGCCCTGGCCTCTTCGGCAGGATAGGACACGCATTCATCAAGTTGCATAATGATGTCAGAGCCGATCCGGTCGGCCTGAATCTCGATACTGCGCTCAGGCGTTAGGACATGTTTGGAGCCATCAATATGGCTTTGAAAAGCAACGGCCTCTTCGGTGACCTTGGAAATGCCCGACAAGGACATGACCTGAAAGCCGCCGGAATCGGTCAGGATCGGTCCCTTCCAGCCCATGAATTTATGCAAGCCGCCGAGCCTTTGAAGCCGCTCCGGCCCCGGGCGTAGCATCAGGTGATAGGTATTGCCCAGCAGGATATCCGCCCCGGTCTGGGCGACCATATCCACCGTCATGGCCTTGACCGTTCCCGCCGTACCGACCGGCATAAAAGCTGGCGTTCGGATGTCCCCGCGCGCGGTTTTCAAAACCCCGGTTCGGGCCGCGCCATCGGTGGCGTGAATATGGAATGGGAACTCGGCCATTAGTCGGCCCGAAATAGCAGGGAGGAATCGCCGTAGGAATAGAAGCGATAACCCGTCTCAATGGCATGGGCATAGGCCTGCTTCATCGTCTCCGTCCCTGCAAAGGCGCTGACCAACATAAACAGGGTCGATTTGGGCAAGTGGAAATTGGTCATCAAGGCGTCGGCAGCGCGAAACCGGTAGCCCGGCCGGATAAAGATCGCGGTATCGCCGCGAAACGGCAGGAACTTTCCAGTCTCATCGGTTGCGCTCTCTAGGAGGCGCAGGCTGGTGGTGCCGACGCAGATGATGCGGCGACCAGCGGCGCGCACGGCATTTAGCGCCTGCGCGGTGTGGGTCGAGACCTCGCCAAACTCGGCATGCATCTTGTGCTCGGTAACGTCATCCGTCTTGACCGGCAAGAAGGTCCCTGCCCCGACATGGAGGGTAACAAAATGCAGGCCAATGCCCTTGGCTTTCAGGGTCTCTAACAGATCCGGCGTAAAATGCAGACCCGCCGTCGGGGCAGCCACAGAGCCATCTAGCCGCGCATAGACCGTCTGATAATCGGTACGGTCCCGAGCATCCTCAGCCCGTTTCGCGGCAATATAGGGCGGCAGGGGCATGAGCCCGATGGCCGCTATGGCCTGGTCGAGTTCCGGGCCTGCCAGGGCAAATTCGAGTTCAATCTCGCCGCCCTCGCCCTTCCCGACCACCTGTGCGGTGAGTCCATGGTCAAGATCTATCGGGGTCGATTGCGGACCAAATACGACCTGGTCACCGACCTTGATCCGCTTGCCCGGGCGCATGAATGCGCTCCAAGACCGGTCGGACAGGCATTTATGCAAGGTGGCTTCGACGGGTACAGTCAGGTCGGCGCGCCGTCTAATGCCAAAAAGGCGGGCCGGAATGACGCGGGTATCGTTAAAGACCAGGGCGTCGCCAGCCTGCAAAAACTGCGGCAAGTCTGCGACCGTATGGTCCGACAGACCCTGGCCCGGCTTGATTACGAGCAGCCTGGCCGAACTTCTTGGCTCTGCCGGACGCAAGGCAATGCTCGCCTCCGGCAGATCAAAGTCAAAGTCAGAAAGTTTCAAGCTCAGCCTTGAACATCGGCGGCGACGCGGGCCGAGACAATCTTGCCTGGACTGCGCGGTGGCTCGCCCTTGGGCAGGGCATCGACATGGTCCATCCCGTCCGAAACCACGCCCCAGACCGTGTATTGATTGTCTAGGAAGGTGGCATCGTCAAAACAAATGAAGAACTGGCTATTGGCCGAATGCGGTGCCGAGGTGCGGGCCATGGAGCAGACGCCGCGCAGATGCGGCTCGGCACTAAATTCAGCCTGAAGGTTTGGCTTATTGGAGCCGCCGCCGCCGGTGCCGGTGGGATCGCCGCCCTGGGCCATAAAGCCTGGAATAACGCGGTGGAAGACCACCCCGTCGTAAAACCCTTCGCGCGCTAATTCCTTGATCCGGGCCACGTGGCCAGGCGCGAGGTCGGGACGCAGGTCAATCGTAACGACGCCAGACTCAAGGGTCAGCAAGAGGATGTTTTCAAGATCAGCAGCCATGGGGTGTCCGTTCTAGGAAGGCGTGAAATGGATATCCTCAAACGACCAGGCTGTATTGAGGAGGCAATGGCCCGCTTCTAGCGAACCTGGGCTGGAAGCTCTAGATCACAAACGGAAAAATCAGCACCTTTTTGCCCCTTAACCCGCTCGGCCATGGCATTGAAAAAGGCGCTGGTAACGCTCAGGACCTGAACCTTTGGCCGCTCAGCAAGAGGGATATCGGCCAGGACCTGAACCTTGGTCATCAAGTCTGGATCAATCACAGGCTCGCCAACCTTGATGGCCCGCACGACAGACAAGCCCGAAACAACCCGGCCCAAAGCGGTATAGCGCTTGTCTAGCGCCGGATAGGCCTGGCGCATCAGGAAGAATTGGCTATTGGCGGAATCTGGATCATCGCCCCTCGCCATACCCAGGACACCTGGACAGAACAGACCCCAGGCGCTGGCCTTACCGTCAGAGGTCATCATCATGATATCGTCAGGCTGGGTGGCGATGGGGCTGGACCCTATAAAGCCAAGCTCCGCACCCGCGGGCTTTATCACCCTAACAAAGCCATCCTGTGTGGTTCGGCGGAAGGTGAATTCAGCGGCAATGTTTGGCTTGGTCGACCCACCTTCGCCGGTGCCCAAGGGATCGCCGGTCTGGGCCATAAAGGTGTCAATCACGCGGTGAAATTTCAAGCCGTTGTAAAAGCCCTCACGCGCCAATTCCTTGATCCGCTGGACATGGTTGGGAGCCAGTTTCGGGGCCAGCTCGACAATGATGCGGCCCTTGGTCGTGTCGATGACCAGGGTATTTTCAGCATCGACGCTGCGCCAGTCGGCAGCCGCTGGCGCTGGAGGGGCGGCATTGACGGCCTTGGTCTTAGGCGCCGCTTGGGCGAGGGAAAGGCTAGTTGCCGCCAAGGCAGCAGTAATGGCAATAAGGCGCATTCTAATCTCGTCCTAAATGGAGGTTTAAGCCGGCGGGCAATGCCCTAGGTCCGGTTATATTTTGCCACCAGAATCTTGGCCATTGTTGGGCTGACAAAGCTTTTAATGTCACCGCCGAGCTTCGCGATTTCCTTGACGAGCCTTGAAGCCACAGCCTGATGCCTGGGGTCAGCCATCAAGAAGACGGTCTCAATATCGCGATTAAGCTGCTGATTCATGGCGGTCATCTGGAATTCGTACTCAAAATCGGCCACGGCGCGTAGGCCGCGGACAATCACCTGGGCCCCGACCTCTTGCGCAAAATGCATCAAGAGCCCTTCAAAGGGCTGAACAATGATTTCAGCGTGCTTGGTGAAGGGTTTGGTCTCCTCGACCACCATGGCGCAGCGCTCTTCCAGAGTGAACAAGGGCCCCTTGTCGCGATTTATGGCGACGCCGATCACAAGTTTATCGACCAGCTTTACGGCCCGCCCGATAATATCAAGGTGCCCATTGGTCATCGGGTCAAAGGTGCCCGGATAAAGTCCAACCCGTGTCATGATCCCAATTCCCCCGTTGCGCGGGCCGATTATGCCCCTGCCCAATCTATTGTGCTAGGCTTCGGCCTCGCCCTCGTCCGTATCATCGTCTGTATCGGACTTGTCGCCCTCGGTCTCGGCTAAACGCTCAACCGACACCACGCGCTCGCCTTCCGCCGTGCGGAAAATGGTAACCCCTTGGGTATTGCGCGCCGCAATGCGGATCTCAGCGACCGGGCAACGGATCAACTGGCCTTGATCGGTAACGAGCACCAGCTCATCACCATCTTCAACGGGGAAGGAGACGACGACCTTACCGCCGCGCTTGGACAGGTCATGCGCAACAAGACCCTTACCGCCGCGGCCGGTCACCCGATATTCAAAGGACGAGGTGCGCTTGCCAAAGCCTGAATCGCTAATGGTCAGGATAAATTGCTCCTGCGCGCCCAGGGCACTGATCTGTTCGAGGCTGAGCGTAGCCTCGCCCTCATCAGCACCAGACGAATCGGCATCAATATCGTCAACCGTCGCTGCATCGGCCTCATCAAGGCCCTCGCCCGTCGCTGCGCGCATGGCCTTGGCGTGACGCAGATAGGCGCGTTGCTCAGCCGACGAAATACCAAGGTGATGTAGGATGGCCATAGAGATGACTTGATCGTCCGTACCCAGACGAATGCCGCGCACGCCAGTCGACTCGCGGCCTGCGAACACGCGTACCTCATCAACGCCGAAGCGGATGCATTGGCCAAGCGCCGTCGTCAGTAGGACATCATTCTGGGTGGTGCACAGCCCAACCCCGACAATGCCGTCACCCTCGTCCAGCTTCATGGCGATCTTGCCATTACGATTGACCTGGACAAAATCCGATAGACGGTTGCGGCGGATATTGCCCGAGCGCGTTGTAAACATGACGTCCAGCGCATCCCACTGGGCCTCATCCTCGGGCAACATCAAGATGGAGGTGATGGATTCATCGGCCTCAAGCGGCAGAAGATTCACAAAGGCCTTGCCCCGTGATGACGGTAGGCCAAGCGGCAGGCGCCAGACCTTTAGCTTATAGACCTTACCCGTTGACGAGAAGAACAGCACCGGCGCATGGGTCGAGGCGGCAAAGACCCGGGTGACCGCGTCCTCGCTCTTGGTCGCCATGCCCGAACGGCCCTTACCGCCGCGCCTTTGTGTCCGATAGGTGGCCAGCGGCGTGCGTTTGACATAGCCGCCATGGGTGACGGTTATGATCATGTCCTCACGAAGGATGAGGTCCTCATCCTCCATATCCGCGTCACCCTCGACGATGGCGGTGCGGCGCGGAATGGCAAAGGCATCGCGCACCGCGACTAGCTCATCGCGAACAATCGCCATGATCTTGTCGCGCGAGGCTAGGATGGCCAGATAGCCCGCGATGGCCTCTGATAAGGTGCCCGCTTCTTCAAAGATTTCTTCGCGGCCGAGGCCGGTCAGGCGCGACAAGGTTAGGGCCAAGATGGCGCGCGATTGCTCGTCGGTCAGGCGCACGCCAGGACTGCCGTCCTCCAGCGCCACGACCAGTGTGCGCGGATCGGCGATCAGGGCGATTAAGGGGTTCATATCCCCCGCCGGCCAGGCCTTGGCCACCAGGCGCTCACGCGCCTCAGCCGGGTCCTGGGATGAGCGGATGATATGAATCACTTCGTCAATATTGGCCACAGCAATGGCAAGGCCAACCAAGACATGGCCGCGATCGCGGGCCTTGGACAGCTCGAACTTGGTGCGGCGAACCACGACCTCTTCGCGGAACTCAACAAAGCAGTCGATCAGGCGGCGCAGGCCCATCTGCTCGGGTCGACCCCTGTCCAGGGCCAACATATTGACGCCAAACGAGCTTTGCAGCGGCGTATAGCGATAAAGCTGATTGAGAATGACTTCGGCTGAAGCATCACGCTTCAGCTCGACCACCACCCGCATGCCTTGCCGGTCACTTTCGTCGCGAATGTCTGAGACGCCTTCAATGCGCTTTTCGCGGACAAGATCGGCAATGCGCTCAACCAGATTGGCCTTGTTCACCTGATAGGGAATGGCCGTGATGATGATGGCCTCACGATTACCGCGTGCCTCCTCGACCGTGGCCACGCCGCGCATGATCACCGAGCCACGCCCGGTCATGAGGGCATCGCGTGCGCCAGTGCGTCCGATAATCTCGCCGCCGGTTGGAAAGTCGGGGCCAGGAACAATCTCGAGCAATTCATCGAGGGGAATGGCTGGGTTATCGATCACCGCCAGGCAGGCATCGACAATCTCGCCCAGATTATGCGGCGGAATATTGGTTGCCATACCGACCGCAATACCCCCTGCCCCATTGACCAGCAGATTGGGGATGCGGGATGGCAGGACGATGGGCTCGTTTTCAGACCCGTCATAATTGGGCTGGAAATCGACCGTGCCCTTGTCCAGATCGGCCAATAGGGCCTCGGCGGTCTTGTGCATGCGCACTTCGGTATAGCGCATGGCGGCTGGCATATCGCCGTCAACCGAACCGAAATTGCCCTGGCCATCGATCAGGACCAGGCCCATGGAAAACGGCTGCGCCATGCGGACCATGGCATGATAGACGGCCGTATCGCCGTGGGGGTGATACTTACCGATCACGTCTCCGACGACGCGGGCGGATTTGCGATAGGCGCCGCCGGGGCCATAGCCCTGTTCATGCATCGAAAACAGGATCCGCCGATGCACCGGCTTGAGGCCATCGCGCGCGTCCGGCAGGGCCCGGCTCACGATCACGCTCATCGCATAATCGAGATAGGAGCGCTTGAGCTCGTCCTCAATATTGATCAGTGCCAGCCCGCCGCGGCGGCCGTCTTCGGGGGATTTGATCGTTTCGTCAGACACTGAGGATCACAAGGCTTGGGGGAAATGAATCGGTTGCATAAGTCATCACCTTTTCTAGCACCCCAAGCGCCCGGGCGCAAAAAACCAGCAGTCAAAATGCCTATTTGATCTGGATAGAACCAAGCGGGTCTAGACCGGGTCGGAGGTCACAGTATTGGCCTTGGCCAATTGGCGCTCCGAAAGGGCGACGAGGGCGACGCCGGCCAACGTCGCCAAGGCACCCAAGGCCACCTGCCAGGTGATAACTTCGCCCATAAGGCCGACGCTGATCGCCGAGGATACCAGAGGCGTCAGGAGAAAATACGGCATAATCCGGCCAGGCTCGCGCCTCTGTACTAGCCAGAACATGATGGCGGTCGCGCCCACAGTCGACAAGACAGCCGCCCAGACCAGACAGACCCAGACCATGGGCGGGGCTGCCATCACGGTCGGGACTATGTTTTTTTCGGTCATAAAGGCCGCCCCGAACATAAGCGGTACTGAAATAAGGGCCGTCAGGCCTTGTAATTTGAACGCCTTTAAGCCCGGCATTTGCCTTACCAGAACGGTGCCAAGCGCCCAACAGACGCTCGCGGCGACTCCAACCAATATGCCGACCAAATCGCCCTCTGCCCCCGGTGACAGGGTCATCCAGGCTATTCCGCCAAAGGCGACGATCAGGCCAATGAGCTGTAGACCCCCCATGGCCTCGCGTAGGATCACCCAGGCGAACAAGGCGGTGAAGGGGACCCAAAGCTGGAGCGACACGATGAAGGCGCTGAGCGAATGCACCATTGAAAAGCCAAGATAAATTAGCCCGGCATTCAAGGGCCCGATCAAGAGCAAGATCAGCAACAACCGCTTTGGGTCTGGAAAAGGCGGCTTGATAAACGGAAACAGGAAGACAAGCGCGATGGCAAACCGCAGCCCGCCTGTAAAGATCGGCGGGATGTGCTGGGTCATATATTTAGCGGCGATATTATTGATGCCCCAAACCAAGACAATACCAGCTATGGCTGCCCACTCTATCGGTAACAGGGGCGACCCCGCTGCGGGTTTAGCCACGCATTTGGCTCCTAGAACGGGATCTCATCGTCCAGATCGGCCGAGAAGCTTTCGCTTGGGCCTGAGGGTTGGGCGGCGCGGCCAGAGGGGGCAAAGCCGCCGCTGGAATAGCCGTCGTCGCTGCCCATCTCGCTACCGCCGCCCTTGCCGTCGAGCATGGTCAGCTCGCCGCGGTATTTCTGTAAGATCACTTCGGTTGAGTACTTTTCAGCGCCCGACTGGTCGGTCCATTTGCGGGTCTGGAGCGCGCCTTCGAGATAGACCTTGGCGCCCTTACGCAGATAGTTCTCGGCAATCTTGACCAGATTGTCGTTAAAGATCACCACCCGATGCCATTCGGTCTTTTCCTTACGCTCGCCCGAGGTGCGGTCGCGCCAGGTTTCGGACGTGGCAATGGTCAGGTTTGCGACCTTATCGCCAGAATTAAGCGTGCGGATCTCAGGGTCCTTGCCCAGATTGCCGACGAGAATAACCTTATTAACACTGCCCGCCATGGGAGCCCCCGTTTGCCAAGCGGGCAACCCAGGTTACCGCGCCTAATGTTCTTGTTACGTTCACAATGCCTGAATTGCACCTCTACTGCAATGGCATCTCACCAATCTTAGCCAGACGTCCGTCACCGGTCCTGACCAAAGCCAGATAGCGATTCCCGTCATAGGTCTTGGAGGTAAACACCCCTTCGGACTGGAGGAAAAGGAAATTACCCTGATAGGCCCCCAACATCGATTTTTGTGTCGAGCCAAGGCTGCGGAACCGAAGCCGCATGGACTCTAGTTGTGCGGCACAAAGCTCTAGGCTCGTTTGGTTTCGGGCCAGAAGATTGAACTTGATGGTGCCGTCGGACATGGGAACGGCGTGCCAGCATACGTCGGCCTCATCCGGTGCCTTTGGTGCGGGGCTGCAGCTCGTCAAACCGACCGAGACAGCCAATGCGCCCGCGAGCCCTAAAAGCCATTTTGGTTCGAAAAACTGCGCTGCCCTAGCCATGGCTCAATGCTCCGGACAATTGGTCGCGACCTGATCGACCAAGGCGCGATAGGTCTTGTTATCGCTTGAAATCTCGACCTTACCGCCTGTGTACTTCAAGGTCTGGTCGCCGGTGCGGCCAAAGGCCGTGGCACCGGTCTTGTCGCAGCGTGAACTGAAAAGCATTTGCGCGCAGGCAGTCGGGGACAGGTTCTCGGCCAGCTTATGCCATTCGCCTTGGTCATAAGCCAGACACGCGCCCTGCCCTGGACGGGCTTGACCGGTAATGGGTTGAGCAGAGCCTGCCGCGGTCTCCGTACCAGGTGGAGGTGGCGGCGGCGCAACGGGCACCTCGGGCAAAGGCGTTACCACCAAGCCAGCCTGGTCTGCCGCGGTAAGGGCGCCATTGGCATCCAATCCAACATCTAGCGCCTGGGTCGAAACCCCGTTTTTACGCGCACATTCTGCCAAGGTGGCTATGCCAACAAATTGGCCGCCAACGAAACAGCGCAAGGGCTTGGTATTGCTTGATGGCGCATCGTCCACCTGGCCCATTTCCACAACCAAACCGCCGCGCGAAGCCGGTGGTGGGGCATGGGAGCCATGGTCGATCATCATAATGGTGACGGCGATTCCTACGCCGGCAAAAAGGGCAAAGCCGCCACCGACCGCCAGCATTAGTTTACGATTTTCGAACCAGGCCATCTGCCATGGCTAAACTGCCAGCCAGCCGGATTCAAGACATGGACTCAATCAATTATGGGCATAACCCCTAGTAGCCGCCGGTTAGACGGCTAAGGCCGGCCTGATAATTTGCGATCTGATTATTTAGATAACCGGGGACAGAGCCGCCCGACTTACCGGCAGTCGCCGCCTTAGACTGCGCCCTAGCCTTTTCAACCGGGTCCAGATTGGTCGCAATGGTACGATAAGCATTTCGCAAAGCGACCGATGCACCATTGAGCACGTCCAGTGTCGCCTGGATGGCTTCAGGTGTGTCCAGTTTCAATTCTTTGTCCATGTTTAGGCCGATTGAATACTGACGGACCGTCTGTTCGTATTTTGTCGTGCGCATCATGCCAGCGGACATGCCAAGGGATTCGAGCGCGTCTTGGCCCATGGGGCCAGACAGGATCTCAATCGACTTGCCATCGGCAGCCGGCGAGATTCTGAAGCGGCTTTGATTGTTTTCTGTAATGATTTCAAGCTTCGCGGCTGTCCCTGTGATTTTTTTGACCTTGGCTGATAAGGTTTCCAAGGTTTCAGCGGGATCAATCGTGATGGTTGAAGGCTTTGCACCTTCTGTAACCCGAATCCGGAAACTATCGCCCGCGCGAACAGACGTGGCAGACGTCAGCAAGGTTGAGTCAGTGTAAGACAACGCCCCTGAAGGCAGTCCAAGACGGTCGAGCACCGAAGCGCTGCCTGACGCGACATTTATACTGGTTGGGATTGCTGATCCGTCCTTAGCGGTAAAGCGCCGTGCCCACTCCTTCTGCCCAGTGTCAATATCCAACCGGGTTAAGAAGCCATCGGTCTTGCCAATCTTAGGCAGGCCATCCATGTCTGCGGTCGAGCTACCGGCAATCCAGACCTTGCCATTGGCAATGGTCATAGCCGAAGCATTTTCGTCACCTGCGCCGCCTAAGTAGGCAATTTTATCGTCCGCGCTCGCCACGAGGTCCTTAGAAATACTGAGACCAAAGGCGTCCATGCCGCCGCCAGCGGCCTGGGTAATACTTGCGCCCGAAAAACTTCCATTGCGGGTCGACCCGACCAGAACCAGCTTGCCGCCGTTCAGGCCCATGCCGGTTATATCCCCACCCTGCAGATCGCCGAGGTCGCGGGTCGAGGTTAGAAGGGCCGAGCCATCAGTTTGAATCTCATAGCGCCGCAAAATGGCCTTTCCGGCCTCCTTTGACGCGACCAAAACTGCATTACCATCAGTTAAGGTCGCAACAGCCTTGTCCTCGCTGCTGGTCCCAAACTGTTTGACGACTGAGTCAGTAACCGTGGTCGTGGTCTTGGTCGTGTATCCCATCGTCGCCACCTTGGTGATGGGATTGATCGTCTCGCCATACACCTGTTTGCTTGTGGTGGCCCAAGAATAGCCGCGCAGATAGCTGTCCCATCCGCCAGTATTTGTCGCGCCAGCCACCGCACCCTTGGTCCGACCGGCAACATAAAGGGTATTGTTAGCGCCAAAGCTGACAGATAGGGCCTCATCCTCAGCATTCGTGCCGCTGCGGCGGGTCCAAAGCTCGTCGCCTGCGCTACTAAACACGGTTACGAAACTATCCGCCACGGTCGCGTCGGCGCCCTTGCCGTTGGTCAGATCGGTGGTTGTTGCCGTCTTCAAAGATGGGTTGAGAACGCCGTCGAGTTGACCCGTAACTGACCCCGCGATGGCGATTTGCCCATCACTCGATATTGCCATGGTCATACCCTTGGCATTATCCCCAGCGCCTAGCGTTCTATTGAAGACTAGGTTCCCAGCCGAATCGAACTTTAAGAGCGCAACATCGGTTGACCCCTTAATGGCCTGGCCGCCGGTCTTGCCATTGACATTAGCCAAAACATAGATCGACCCGTCGGCCGCGGTCTGACTAGACGCAATGGAGGTGACTTCAGGCGGTAATTGTTTTGAGAAAACGCGACCGCTGACATAGTTGCTCTCACCTACACCCTTAAATGCGTCAGGTGGACTGTCTGTAGTAGATGATTGGTCAGTTTGAAACTTGAGCCATTCCTGTTGACTGACCGTCTTGGTGGCATCGGTCGCCTTTGAGTCAATACCAGCCTTTTGGCTAAGATAAACCGCATCAGCAGTCGCGGGCGCTGAAAAGGTCAGCTCCTCACCCTGAACACCCTTAATTCCCAAGGACCACTTATCAGGCCCAGCCGGTAGGCTCACCGTCTTGCCACCAGACTGGATCGTCTTGGGGACGTCAGGTGTCTTGATCTTATCAAATCGCGTTGTGAGCCCTTCAGCCGCCAACTTCGTATTGATAAAGGCAACCACCTCACCCATGGAACGGGTTGTCGTGCCCATGTCTGCAAGATCAATATGAATTGACGAAGTCTTGTTGACAGTCTTAATTTTAAGATCGAACTGAACATCGCCCTGAAAAGCTGGAACCACGTCGGTCGCAGTACCAGAAAAAATCGGGGCAGTATTATAGGTCAATTTAGTACGTGGTACGCCATTGGTAGTTCGGGAATTGGCTAAGGTCTGGCCCCGTGTCAAATCAATTTTATCCAGCTTTAACGTATCCATATAGGTGGAGACATCCGCTTGGCCCTTTAGGAAGGCTGCTTGAATCTTCGCCCTTTCGGTTGCCGAAATGGTCTTGTCTTGGAGCTGGGTGGCTAGGCCAGTGAGGCCACTTATGCCCTGATAAACGGTCAAGAGCTTGCCATAATCCGCCGTGGATGCTTTCGAGGTGCCTTGTGCGGACTGGCTATTGATCACTGAAGTGCCGTTTAAGGCGGCTTTGGCCAGCGCTGCGGAGCCTGCTTGAGTCGCCCTTGGATCCCATGGCGCCTTTGGCGCAGCTTTGGCTTTTGCAGCCGTTGACGTTGATATCTGAACGGAAGGCTGGTTTAAAGAAAGGCTTGAAAGGTCAAGCGGTCGATAGTTTTGAAAGCCATTGCCATTAGTTGACCGCCCTGAATTGAACAGGCCCGCATAATTCAATCCTGAGATAAATCCAACCATGGGTCAGCCTCATCGCGCGCACCGGGAATTTCACTTATCACGAGTATCTCTTAACTCTTAACAAAATCGTTAGGTTCACCCGATTTCTAGGCCCCTTGGCGACGCCAAATACTTCCGATCTGCCTATTTGAATAGATTTAGAATTTGCTGGGGCTGCCGATTGGCGATTGCAAGCGATTGGGTCCCGAGCTCCTGTTTAACATTCAAGGCCTGAAGGCGGGCACTTTCTTTTGCTAAGTCAGCATCAACAAGGTTACCAATGCCCGCATCGATCGCGTCCGACATTTTGCCAAGAAACATGTTATGATCATCAATCTGCTTAAGCTGCGACCCAAGCATTCCCAAGGCCCTATTGAGGTTGACCATGGATGCTGTGACCTTGGTCAACACCGTCGCTGCCAAGGCTGCCGTTGTGATTGAGTCAGTAGTGGCCAGAGTGATAATCGGACCGCCGAAGGTCAAATTCTGAGCCGTCAGTGTAATGTTGGAAGTCGTTTTGGCGTTCGCTAAAAATGAAAGCGATCCTGTAATACTATTATTAAAGAGATTAGCACCATCAAAGCTCGCATTAATTGTAGCACGCCCGATTTGTGTGATGAGGTTCCTATAATCTTGATTTATCAATGCCCTGCTGTTGGTGTCGATCGTCGTGTCGTTCGCTGCAACAACCTTTTCTCTAATTTGAATGAACAGGTCCGAGATATTGGTGCCCGCTGTCAGGGCTATATCAGCAATGGAAGCTGCCCGATCGAGACCCATCCGGACCGCCGATAGCGAACTAAAATCACCGCGCTGGGCCTGTGCGAT
>JBILKO010000051.1:0-15974 GCA_044376615.1 Caulobacteraceae bacterium | reverse complement strand
TGCCCAGCCCGCCCAGCACCTTGGCCATGGGCTCAACCAGCCCCGGGTCATAGACGCCCAGCACCTGTCGTTGCGCGCCGGCCGGGTTGGAGAGGGGGCCGAGCAGGTTAAAGACGGTGCGAAAGCCAAGCTCGGCCCGGACCGGCAAGACATGGCGCATGGCGCTGTGATGGGCGGGGGCGAACAGGAAACAGATATTGGCCTCATCCAGGGCCTTGCGCGAGGCCTCAAGGCTGCAGGCAACATTGACGCCGAGCGCGGTTAGGACATCGGAAGAGCCAGACCTGGACGACAGGGCACGGGTGCCGTGCTTGGCCACCTTCAGCCCACCGCCGGCCGCAACAAAGGCTGCGGCAGTGGAGATATTATAGGTGTGCTGGCCATCGCCGCCGGTGCCGCAGGTATCGATCACGGCATAGGGGTGTTCAAGTTTTAGCGCCGCGGCGCGCATGGCCTTGGCAAAGGCGGTGATTTCCTCAACCGTCTCGCCGCGCATGCGAAGGGCGGTCACGGCGCTGGCAATCTGGGCCGGGGTCGGCTCGCCGCGCAAACAGGCGGCCAAGAAGGTCTCGGCATCGACCGCACTCAAGGCTTGCCCATCGGCCAGCTTAGCCAGCAGGGGCTTAAACGCGTCCGACATGGTTTAGGCCGCGACGCTGCGCTTGACCCCGGCCAGGTCAAGGAAATTGGCCAAGAGCTGGTGCCCACCCTCGGTCAGGATCGATTCTGGGTGAAATTGCAGGCCGTGTATGGGCCGGGTCTTGTGCTGAACCCCCATAATCTCGCCATCCTCAGTCCAGGCGGTGATTTCCAGATCGGCGGGCAGGGTCGCGCGGTCGATGGATAGGGAATGATAGCGGGTAGCGGTAAAGGGATTGGGCATGTCTTTGAAAATGCCTTTGCCCGTGTGATGGATTGGACTGGTCTTGCCATGCATCAGGCTCTTGGCCCGGATCACATCGCCGCCATAGGCCTGGCCGATCGCCTGATGCCCCAGACAGACCCCCAATATGGCCAGATCGTCGGGCGCGCCGCGCAGCAAGGGCAGGCAGATCCCCGCCTGATCGGGCGCACAAGGGCCAGGCGATAACAAGATGGCTTCGGCGCCCTGGCTCAAGGCCTCCTGTACCGTCAGGGCGTCATTGCGCACCACAGAGGTCTGGGCCCCCAGCTCGTTCAGATAATGAACCAGGTTATAGGTAAAGCTGTCATAATTATCGATCACCAGGATCATGGCGAGGCCCTCATCGTCTGCCCCTGATCTAGGCGGTTTTAACGCGCGGCGCTATTGGGTTTATTGCGGTGGGATTGGGACGGCTTCGAGCGCGGCCTCAATCGTCGTTTCCATTGCGATTACACGCAACCTATGTTATGAAATCAATACGTAACAAGATGGGTACGAATTGCTGTCTTTGAGGAGATAAGGCCATGACGACGGCAGTCGCCAGGATCATAGATGACCTTAGAACCAGGGGCGGGCTCCAGGGCAAGGACATAGCCAATATCGTCAATGTCTCGACGGCTACGGTTTCACGATGGTCGCACGGCAATGCGTCGCCGGGTCTGCATACCCAAACCGTGATCGCGGATCTGCGCTATGTGGTCGAGCGGCTCAGCGACTTTTACACGGCCGACGAAACCCGGCTGTGGCTTCATTCAAGGCATCCGCTGTTGAACGGCGAACGGGCCATTGATCTGATCAATCGCGAACAGACCGAAGACGTCTTGGCCGTGATTGAGCGGCTCGATGCCGGGGCCTATGTCTAGGCCGTGTCGGAGCGCATTGCCCGAGACCTAGACCTTCTTGACGCCCTAGACGGGCACACTGGCGTCAGTTTTCAGGGCGAGGTCTGGCGTGTCGTCCGCGAGGCGCGCGATCCATTGCAGGCCTCGGCATCCAAGGCCAGGTGGGATCCTGGCACATTTGATGTGCTTTACACCGCCCTTGAGCGCGAAGGTGCTCTGGAGGAAATCTATTTCCACCTAAGCCGCCAGCCGGTCTTCCCCTCAAAAATGCGCTCGGTCCTGCACCAGATTTCGGTTCATACGACCCGCACCTTGAGGCTTGCGGACCTTGCGGCATTAGCTGAGCTAGGTGTTGCGACCGACACTTATGGATCTTTCGACTATAGCCGCACCCAAGAAATCGCCGACGCCGCCGACTTCCTTGGCTTTGACGGCATCATCGCGCCCAGTGCGCGCTGGCCCTGCCAAAACCTGATCTTGTTCATGGACAAGTTCACGCCTGATGACTTTACCGTCGTAGCCAGCGAACCTGTCGATTGGATCCAGTGGCAGAAGGTGCGGGTTGGCAGGATGGGAGGGGCGTGATCGCGGGACTAGAGTGTACGCAAGCCTAGCCAACATGACCCGGATTAGCGCCAGCTAAAGCCTCGCTGTGATTAAGGTATCGCAATGACCAACCACTTCCACATCATCACCGGCGGTCCCGGCTCAGGGAAAACCAGCCTTATTGAAGCCCTAACTTCGGAAGGGGCCCAGGTCATGCCGGAAGCGGGACGGGCGATCATTCAGGATCAGGTCGCGATTGGCGGCTCGGCCTTACCCTGGCTAGATCGGGAAGCCTTTGCAGCGCAAATGCTTGGGTGGGAATTGCGGTCCTATCGCCAAGCCGCGCGTCTGTCTGGGCCTGTATTCTTTGATCGCGGTATTCCCGACATTGTCGGCTATTTCCATGTCACTGGACTGGCTGTCCCTCCCCATGTCTTGCGCGCAGCCGAGCTGCATCCCTATCATCAACAGGTTTTCATCGCGCCACACTGGCCCGAAATCTATGAACAAGATGCCGAACGCAAGCAGGCGCCAGATGAAGCCGAGGCCACGTTTCAGGCAATGTTGAAGGTCTATTCGCAGCTAGGTTATGAGCTTTTGCCCCTGCCTCTCGCACCTGTTGCAGAGCGGGTACAATTTGTTCAATCACGCGTCGCGGGCAGGTTCAAGAACTAGCGAAACACCCCCTGCCATTGAACTTAGTCCCCCAAACCCCCATCCCACACCGTCGCAAACCTTCCAGTCAGGCGGCGGGTCTATTCTCTTGGCGCTTGCCCGTGCGGCCCTATGGTTTCATGCTGCGCCTATGGTATGGCGTTCTTTTTCCGGCAGGATTGTTTCATGAAATCTCACGCGCGTGCAGTCGTCATTGGCGGCGGGGTCGTTGGCGTCAGCACCCTTTATCATTTGGCCAAATTGGGCTGGAGCGATGTGGTCCTGATTGAGCGCAAGGAGCTGACCTCGGGCTCGACCTGGCATGCGGCGGGCCTCTTGCCCCTGTTCAATCTGAGCTATTCGGTTGGCCAGATGCACAAATATTCGGTCGGGTTCTATCCGACGCTTGAGCAGGAAACCGAGCTGAAGGTCGGTTTTAGCCAGGTGACCAATATCCGTCTGGCCCGGACGCAAGACCGGATGGATGAATATAAATACTATGCGGGCGTGGCCAAGACGATTGGGGTTGAGGTCAACTTCCTGACCCCCGAACAGGTCAAGGAAATCTGGCCCCTGTGCGAGACCGATGGCCTGATTGGTGCGATCCAGCATCCGGCCGATGGTTATATCCAGCCGGCCGACCTTACCCAGGCCTTAGCCCGCGGCGCGCGCGATCGCGGTGCCACGATTTATCGCAACACGACTGTGACGGCGATTGAACAGCAGGCGAATGGCGAATGGCTGGTCAAGACCGATCAGGGCGACATCACCTGCGAGCACGTCATCTCGGCGACCGGCAATTTTGCGCGCCGCACCGGGGCCATGGTTGGCCTGGATGTGCCGGTCATTCCGGTTGAGCACCAATATATTGTCACCGAGGCCCATCCCACGATCCAGGCGCGCAAGGCTGCTGGCCTGCCGGAAATGGGCGTTCTGCGCGAAAGCGACAGTTCCTGGTATATGCGCGAGGAGGCTGGCGGCCTCTTGCTTGGCCCATACGAGGTCGGCGCGCCGGTCTGTTATGTCGATGGACCCGATCCGCAATCGGAATATGAACTGTTCCAGGAAGATCTCGATCGTCTGGCCCCCCATATCGAAACCGCCATTAGCCGGGTCCCAGCCTTTGGCGAGGTTGGGGTTAAGAAGGTCTATAATGGCGCGATTGCCTATACGCCCGATGGCAGCCCGATTGTCGGCCCGGCCTGGGGTCTGAAGAATTTCTGGCTCAATGAGGGCCATAGTTTTGGCGTCACCGCCGCGGGCGGCGCAGGCTGGCAGTTGGCGCACTGGATTGTCGATGGCGAGCCAACCACTGACATGATGGGCGTCGATCCACGCCGGTTTGGTCCCTATGCGGGTCAGGGCTATCTGACTCAAAAGAACGAAGAGGCCTATGCCAAGGTCTTTACGCCCCACTATCCGGACGAAGAACGCACCGCCGCGCGCGGCCTGCGCCGAACGCCCTGTTATGACCGGATGAAGGCACTGGGGGCCGTGTTTGGCTCTGTCTATGGCTGGGAGCGGCCCAACTGGTTTGCGCCCGCGGGCTATGCCCTGACCGAGGCGGATCTGGACAAGCCCGGTGTGCTGCTCAACGAAAACCATCCCGAACAGGAAGACGGCGAGCCGATCCGCGAGAAATGGAGCTTCCGCCGCTCCAACTATTTCGAGCATGTCGGGGCAGAGTGCCGCCATGTGACCTCCAAGGTCGGGTTGCAGGATATGAGCGCCTTTGCCAAGTTTGAGGTCTCCGGCCCCGGTGCCGAGGCCTGGCTTGATGGCCTGTTTACGAACAAGGTCCCGTCGGCTGTCGGCAAGGTCAGCCTGACCTACCTCTTGACCTCCAAGGGCGGCGTTCGGGCCGAATTTACCGTGTTCAAGGAAGCGCCGCAGCGGTTTTATCTGGTCTCGGCCGGGGCGCTAGAGCGGCACGATCATGACTATCTGATCAAGGCCCTGCCGACCGATGGTACGGTACGCTTGGAAAAGGTCACGACGGCGCACGGCGTTCTGGTCCTGGCCGGACCCTTGTCCCGCGCGGTCTTGAGCAAGGTGACCAAGACGGACCTGTCCAATGAGGCCTTCCCCTGGCTGACGGGCAAGACCATTGATATTGGCGCGGCAACGGTTAAGGCCTTGCGCGTGAATTTCGTCGGCGAGCTGGGCTGGGAAATCCATCACCCGATCGAGATGCAGAACTATATCTTTGATAAGCTAATGGAGGCGGGCCGCGAATTCGACATCAAGCCCTTCGGTATCCGGGCCATGGATAGTTTGCGGCTTGAAAAGTCCTACAAGCTGATCCCGCGCGAGCTGTCGATTGAGTATTCGGCGTATGAATCGGGCCTTAGCCGCTTCATCTCGCTGAAAAAGCCAGGCTTTTTTGGCAAGGAGGCCTTGCTGGCCTGGAAGGACCGCGGCTTTGCCAATACGGCCGTGACGCTGGAAGTGCATGGCGTTACCGATGCCGATGCACGCGGCTCTGAACCCCTCTATTTGGGGGATGAGCTGATTGGCCGCGCGACTTCTGGCGGCTATGGCTGGCGGGTGAATAAGTCCTTGGCGCTTGCCATGGTGCGGCCCGATCTGGCGGCCATTGGCACCGAGTTCGAGATCGTGATCCTGGGCAATCGCCACAAGGTCACCGTCATTGCCGACTCGCCATTTGATCCGGAAAACAATGCGCTGAGGGGCGTGTAACCGCTTAAAATCTTCCCCCTTTGGGGGAAGTACCGGCGAAGCCGGGGAAGGGGGCTTAAGGCCAGCATAAGCCCCCTCCACCCCTTCGGGGTCCCCCTCCCCCTAGGGGGGAGGATTTAGGAACAACCAATCTTCCCCCTCTGGGGGAAGTACCGGCGAAGCCGGGGAAGGGGGCCTTTCTACCGCTCGATCACCAGGTCGCTGGTGGGCTTGGCGCAGCAGATCAGGATCATGCCCTGATCGATCTCGCGCTGGCGAATGCCGCCGGCCGGGGTCATATCGACCGAGCCCGAGACCAGCTTGCACTTGCAGGTGCCGCACATGCCCTTGGTGCAGGAGGAGGGCAGGCGCATGCCTTCGGCCTTGGCGGCCGCAAGGATGAACTTGTCGGGCGCAATCGTGATAGTGCGGCGCGTCAGCTTGAATTCGACGCTAAAGCCTTCGGCAGAGGCCCCTGCCTCCGGTTCCGCCGCGCCAGCGCTGAGTTCGCCAAAATCAAAGCTCTCGGAATGATAGCGGGCCATGTCATAGCCCGCAGCCTCAAGCATGGCCTTGACGGCGGCCATATAGGGGCCCGGGCCGCAAATATAGACCTCGCGCTCGCGAAAATCGGGGGCAATGGCCTCGAGCATGGCCAGATCAATCCGGCCCTTATGCCCGGCCCAGACCTCATCTGGACTATCGGCCTCGCAAATCGCGGTGACCTTGAGGCCGGGGGCGGTCTTGGCCATCAGATCCAGTTCTTGCCGGAAAATCAGGTCGGCGGGCGAGCGGGCACTATGGACAAAGGCAATATCGGCCTCGCCCATCAGATCATGGTGGCTGCGGGTCATGGACATCAGCGGGGTAATGCCGCTGCCGGCCGATAAGAACAGATACTTGCCACCCGCCTTGGCCTCGCAGAAAAAATCACCCATGGGGCCGAGCGCCTTGAGGCTAACGCCTGGACGCAAGTTTTCATGTAGCCAGGACGAAACCGGCCCCTCGCCAATGCGCTTGACCGTGATCGAGACCCGGTCTGGCCGGGTCGGGGTCGAGGACAGCGTATAGCAACGATGGATCTCTTCGCCGTCAATCTGGAGCGTAAAGGTCATGAACTGGCCAGGGCGATAGACAAATCGGCGCGGCGGCTCAGCCCGAAAGATAAAGGTCTTTACGTCATGGGTCTCTTGCCGCACGGCGCAGCAGACCAAGGTCTCGTCCTGGTCTGGAGTCCAGACCGGGGCCAAATCCAGACTCATGCTGCCGCCTCAAGATGGGCCGATAGGCGGCCAATATACCATTGGCAAAACTTCTCGACCAAGCCTTCGGTATAGGGCGAATAGGGGCCAGGCTCGTAGGCGGGACTGACCAGGCCAGACTGGGTGACCTCAACCAGATGGGCGTCTTGCTTATTGGTGGCGATCCAGACCTCGGTCAGCTTGGTCTTGTCATAATCGACGCCCTCAACCGCATCCTTATGCACCAGCCAGCGTGTGCGCAGCAGGGTCTCGGTCGGGCTGACTGGAATCACCGAGAAGGTAACAATGTGGTCGCTCATAAAATGATGCCAGCTATTGGGCTGGGTCCAGAAGGAAAGGCCGCCTAGCGCCGGATCATTGATCTTGCCGAGTAGCTTCTTGCAGGCCACCGTGGTGTCCATGGTCTGGCTCTGGCCGGACTGATCGATTGGCAAGCGCTCGGTGCGAAAGCCGGTGACGCGGTCGGCTAGATGCTCGATCTCGCGTGAGGGCAGGCCGGACGCCTCCCAGCGATCATGCGCATCCTTGACCAGGTCCTCATAACGCTTGGCCTGTTCCAGCTCATCCTCATCCAAGGTCTTGGGCGAAAAGCCAAAGCCATAGGCAAATAACGGAATGGTCAGTTCAGGGTGATTGGCGCCGCAGTGATAGCACTCGCGGTTATTCTCCATGGTCACCTTCCAATTGCCGTGCTCGATCAGGTCGACCGAATGGGCAATCTTGGTGTTGGGAATATCGTGCTGCTCTAAATAAGGGGTCATGGCCTTTGCCATGGCCTCAATATCGGCGGGCGGATTATCGCTCAGGCAGATAAAGAGCAGGCCCGCCACCGAGCGCAGATGCACGGGTTTGAGGCCGCGACACGACTTGTCGAAATCCTCGCCCATATGATCGGCAAAGATCAGTTCGCCTTCGAGATTATAGGTCCAGGCATGATAGCGGCAGACCAGATTGCCGACCGAGGCATGCGGCCCATCGACCAGGCGCGCACCGCGATGGCGGCAAACATTGTGATAGGCGCGGATCTGCTCGTCGTCATCGCGCACGATCAGGATTGAGGTCTTACCAATATCGACAACAAACACATCGCCAGGCTCAGGCACATCGGGCTCGACCCCAACATAGATCCAGTGCTGGCCAAAAATCAGGGCCATGTCGGTCTCGAAAATGTCGGGGCGTGTATAGAATTCGGTTTCAAGACAGTGACCGGCCGGGCGACGGGCGATCAGTTCGGCAAGAGAAGCTTGGTTAGTCGCCGCGGACATGGTTGCGCGCCTTTGGCTGCAAAAGTTGGGAGGCGATCAGTCTAGACTGCTGCGCGCCGGGATCACTTTCCTATAAGCGACGCTGATAAATAAGAAAGACGACATTGCACCGCAGTCGCTTTCTGCCTAGACAAAATTGATCAGAAGCGACGTTTGTGTCGTCTGTGTTCAAGGTTTGCGCCGCCTGTATGATGGTCCCGAAATGGGGCCAGCCGCATGGTGCAGGTCTTCAATCCTTAGGCGGAGTCCATGCAGAAGTTTTCAGCCTTCGAACTCTTCAAGCAGGGCCTAAATGGCCAGGCCGGATGGAAGCCGCAATGGCGATCGCCTGAGCCAAAGGCAGCCTATGATGCAGTCATTATTGGCGGCGGTGGGCATGGCCTGGGCGCGGCCTATTATCTGGCTAAGCAGCATGGCATGCGCAATATTGCCGTTCTGGAAAAAGGCTGGCTCGGCGGCGGTAATACCGGCCGTAACACCACCATTATCCGTTCCAATTATTTGTTCAATGAGAGCGCGGGCCTCTATGACCATTCGGTCAAGCTGTGGGAAGGCCTGTCGCAAGAACTGAATTATAACGTCATGTTCTCGCAGCGCGGGGTCATGATGCTGGCCCATACGGTACATGATGTTCAGGTCTTTAAGCGCCATGTTCATGCCAACCGCGCCAATGGCGTCGATAATGATTGGCTGACGCCCGAAGAGGCCAAGGCGTTTTGTCCGCCTTTGAATGTATCCGACAATATGCGCTATCCGATCCTGGGGGCGGCCTTGCAAAGGCGCGGCGGTACTGCCCGGCATGATGCGGTGGCCTGGGGCTATGCGCGGGCAGCCGATGATCTGGGCGTCGATATTATCGAAAACTGCGAAGTGACGGGCATTGTCCGCAATGCCGCTGGCGCCGTAGAGGCGGTTCAGACCACACGCGGCCTGATCAAGACGCCCAAAATCGGGGTCTCAGCCGCGGGCCATACCAGTGTCGTGCTCGGTATGGCTGGGGTGCGTTTGCCGCTGGAAAGCTATCCGCTCCAGGCCCTAGTGTCAGAGCCGATCAAGCCCGTGTTTACTTGCGTGGTCATGAGCAATACCATCCATGCCTATATCAGCCAGTCCGATAAGGGCGAGCTGGTGATTGGGGCCGGGACCGACATTTATACCTCCTATACGCAGCGCGGTGGCCTGCACATTTCCCAGCATACGCTGGAAGCGATTTGCGAACTCTTCCCGGCCTTTCGGCGTATGCGGATGCTGCGCAATTGGGGCGGGATTGTCGATGTCACGCCCGATCGCTCGCCCATCGTCGCTAAGACGCCGGTGCCGGGCCTCTATGTCAATTGCGGCTGGGGTACGGGCGGGTTTAAGGCGACGCCTGGCGCGGCCCACACCTTAGCCTGGACCATTGCCAAGGATGAGCTGCATCCGATCAATGCGCCCTTTACGATCGAACGCTTCCGAGACGGTCACCTGATCGACGAAGCCGCCGCCGCTGCTGTAGCCCATTGAGGCCGATATGCTCCTGATTACCTGCCCCCATTGTGGCCCTCGGCCGGAAATTGAATTCACCCATGGTGGTGAGGCTCATATTGCCCGCCCTGAAAATCCTGCGGTCATGAATGCTGAGGACTGGACCGACTATCTCTATATGCGCGCCAATCCTAAGGGCCTGCATGCTGAGCGTTGGCGTCACCTGCATGGCTGTGCGCGGTTTTTCAACGCCTTGCGCGATACGACCACTGATCAATTTGTCATTACTTATGCCGCTGGCCTGCCGCGTCCTGATCTGAAGGGCGCGGGCCAATGAGCAAGGTTTTGAGAACCCCCGCGGGCGGCAGCGTCAATCGTGCCAAGACGATTAAGTTCAGCTTTGATGGCAAGACCTATCAGGGCCTAGAGGGCGACACCCTGGCCTCGGCCCTATTGGCCAATGGCGTTCGGCTCATGGGCCGCTCGTTTAAATATCATCGCGCGCGCGGTGTTCTGGGCGCGGGCGCAGAGGAGCCCAATGCGCTGGTGGCTGTGCGCCGCGACAAGGCTCGCACCGCGCCTAACCTGAGGGCCACCCAGGTCGAGCTCTATGACGGTCTGGTCGCGGAAAGCCAAAATCGTTGGCCAAGCCTGACGTTCGATGTCGGCGCGGTCTTGAATCTGGCCTCGCCGTTTATCCCCGCGGGCTTTTACTACAAGACCTTTATGTGGCCGCGTAAGGCCTGGGATAAACTTTATGAGCCTAATATCCGCGCCGCGGCTGGGCTTGGTCATGCGCCAACTGAGGCCGACCCCGACACCTATCTGAACCGGTTTGCCCATTGCGAAGTCCTGATCATCGGTGCTGGCCCGGCGGGTTTGGCGGCTGCCTTTGCAGCCTCTGAGGGTGGCGAACGGGTTATTCTGGTCGATGAGCAAAGCGAGCTGGGCGGTTCGTTGCTTTCGGCGACCGATGCCATGATTGATGGGCAGTCTGCCCGGTCCTGGCGCGATGCGGTCGTTGCCAAGCTAGCGGCCAATTCCAAGGTCACCTTGCTCAGGCGCGCCAATGCCTTTGGCTATTTCGCCCACAATATGATCGGCGTGGCGGAGCGCTTAAGCGAACACCAAGCCAGCCCTGCCAAGGGCGCGCCGCGCGAACGCCTCTGGCAGATCCGGGCCCGCGAAGTGGTCTTGGCCACCGGCGCGATCGAACGGCCCCTGGTATTTCCGGACAATGATCGCCCAGGCATCCTCTTGGCGGATGCGGCCCGCACCTATCTAAACCGCTATGGCGTCTTGCCCGGCAAGCGCGTGGTTGTCGCCACCGGCCATGACGAGGCCTATCGCGCCGCCCTGAACCTGCATAAGGCGGGTGTCACGATTGCCGCGATTGCTGATGCCAGACCCAATCCAAAGGGGCCATTGGTCGAGGCGGCGCGCGCGGCGGGCCTGCCGATCAAGGCTGGTCATGCCATTACCGGTACCTTGGGCACGCTCGGGGTTAGCCATGCTCGGCTATCACCCATAGTGGGTGCGGGCAGGGTCGGGGCGCCTGAAATCGTGGCTTGCGACAGCGTGCTGATGTCCAGCGGCTTTACGCCCAGCGTTCACCTGTTCTCGCAATCGCTCGGCAAGCTGGTCTGGGACGAGACCTTAGAGACCTATTTGCCGGGCCAGTCTGCCGAGGCTGAACGCTCTGCGGGCGCATGCCGGGGGCAATTTGGCCTGGCCAAGGCCCTGGCTGATGGCTTTGCTGCCGGGGCGGATGCGGCGCGGATAACCGTCAAGCGCGCCTTTGCCGTTCAGGCGGTCGAGGGCGATCCCAAGGGCGTGGTTGGGGCCTTGCCACATGATCGCGGCCCCGGTGCCAAGGCCTTTATTGACTGGCAAAACGATGTCACCACTAAGGATCTGAAACTCGCCGTGCGCGAGGGCTTTCAGTCGATCGAGCATATTAAGCGCTATACCACGACCGGCATGGCGACCGATCAGGGCAAGACCTCGAACCTCAATGCCTTGGGCGTCATATCCGATGCGCTTGACCGGCCCATTCCCCAGATTGGCCTAACCACCTTCCGCATGCCCTATACGCCGGTGACTTTTGGGGTTCTGGCCGGGATGGCGCGAGGCGATCTGTTTGACCCGGTCCGTACGACCCCGATCCATGACTGGGCGGTGGAGCAGGGCGCGGTGTTTGAGGACGTTTCGCTTTGGAAGCGGGCGCGGTTCTTCCCGCAAGGGCGCGAGGATATGGAGGCGGCGGTTCGGCGTGAATGCCTGGCCGTGCGCAGTCATTGCGGCATTTTCGATGCCTCGACCCTGGGCAAGATCGAGGTTGTTGGCCCTGACGCGGCCGAGTTCATGAACCGCTTCTATATCAATGCCTGGACAAAGTTAGGCGTCGGCAAGTGCCGCTATGGCATAGTCTGCCGCGAAGACGGGTTTGTCACCGATGACGGCGTGGTTGGCCGCATGGCGCAGGACCGCTTCCACGTCACCACGACCACGGGCGGTGCGCCTCGGGTCTTGGCCATGATGGAGGATTATCTCCAGACCGAATGGCCAAATCTCGATGTCTGGCTGACCTCCACGACCGAGCAATTTGCCGTCATCGCCCTGCAAGGCCCCATGGCACGGGATATATTGTCTGGCCTGGTTGAGGGTATTGACCTGTCTACGGAGGCCTTGCCGCATATGTGCCTGGTTGAGGGCAAGATTTGCGGCGTGCCGACGCGCCTGTTTAGGGTCAGCTTTACCGGCGAACTTGGCTTTGAAATCAATGTGCCGTCGCAACATGGCCGCAAGGTCTGGGAAGCCATCTGGGCAGCGGGCCAGCCGCACGGCCTGGTGCCCTATGGCACTGAAACCATGCACGTTCTGCGCGCTGAAAAGGGCTTCATTATTGTCGGGCAGGAGACCGATGGCACGGCAACGCCCGATGATGTCGGTCTGACCTGGGCCGTCGGCAAGGCCAAGCCCGACTATGTCGGTAAGCGGTCTCTAGAGCGGCCAGCCATGGCAGCGCCGGATCGCAAACAACTGGTCGGCCTCCTGACCAAGGACCCACGCATCGTGCTGGAAGAGGGCGCTCAGGTTGTGATCACGCCTGGCCAAAAGGCCCCCATGGCCCTGGCTGGCCATGTGACCTCCTCCTATCACAGCGCGGTCCTGGGCCGCTCGATTGCCCTGGCCATGGTCAGTGGCGGCCGCGCGCGGATGGGTGAGACGGTCTATATCCCCATGCCCGGCGGCGATATTACCGCTAAAGTTACCAGCCCCGTTTTCTATGACCCCGAGGGAGTGCGTGTGAATGCTTGATCTGGTCACACCAGCCCCGGCCATGGCGCGCCATGTGCTGCGCGGTCGCCCAGCGGCGCTGAAAGCCGCTGAAAAGGCGCTGGGTTTTGCCTTGCCGCATACGGCCTGCCGGTCGTCGAGCAAGGGCGAAGTGCACGCCCTTTGGCTTGGCCCCGATGAATGGTTGGTCTTGTCGGGTGCAAATGACGGTCTTGGCGACCGACTAGAAGCGGCCATGACCAGTCATCCGCATTCGTTGGTTGAGGTGTCTGACCGTCAGATTGGCTTGGTCCTAGGCGGTGACGCGGTTGAGGCGGTTCTGTCCGTCGGTTGCCCTTTGGACCTGGCACAGGCGGCCTTTCCCATTGGCATGTGTACCCGAACGGTCCTGGCCAAGGCTGAGATTGTTCTGTGGCGCACGGGGCCTAGCACGTTTCATTTGGAGGTCTGGCGCTCGTTTGAGGCCTATGTCCGCCAGTTTCTGACCGCTGCGGCGGTTGTCCCGGCTTGAGGTTTAGGGCCTTGGCATTCCATTAAAGCATTTGCTTCGGTGCGAACTCAGCGGTCAATTTATTCCATGGCGCAAGATTTGAGCAAGATGACCGAGTTAAAGCCATCCCAGCGCACGCCGCTGCGGGTTGGCATCATCTTGGCCAATAATTTCACCTTGTCCGCCTTTGCCCTGTTCATTGATCATCTGCGCTTGGCGGCCGATGATGGTGACCGCAGCCGTCCGGTGCGGGCGCAGTGGTCGATCATGTCCAGCCGCCCTGATCCCATGCGCGCTAGTTGCGGCGTCATGACTAGCCCGACCAGCAGCTTTCTGGACCCGCATGAGCTCGATTATGTTGTCGTGGTCGGCGGCGTCCTGCATGGCGGCAGCCAGATCAATGAGGCGACCGAGCGCTACTTGCAAAAGGTCGCAGCCGCTGGCGTCAAGCTGATTGGCATGTGCACGGGCAGCTTTATTCTGTGCCGGGCTGGGCTGATGAAGGGTCGCACAGCCTGTGTCAGCTGGTATCACTACCAGGATTTTCGCGACGAGTTTCCGGACCAGGCCGTCGTCGCCGACCGCCTCTTTGTTGCCGATGGTGACCGGATCACCTGTGCCGGCGGGGCAGGGACGGCCGATCTGGCCAATTATCTGATCGAACGGCATATTGGCTGGTCGGTGGCGCAAAAGGCTAGCCAGGTCCTCTTGTTCGATCGCCCGCGCGCTGGGGCCGATGCGCAACCGCATCCGCCCATGTCCGAGCGCGTGTCTGATCCGCGCGTCCAGCGGGCCTTGCTCTTGATGGAACAGAATCTGGCGGGTCCCTTGCCGATTGCTCAGGTCGCTGGACAGCTTGGCCTGTCGACGCGCCAATTTGAGCGCCTGTGTCACAGCACGCTCGGCATGAGTCCAGCCTCAGCCTATCGGCGCCTACGCCTGCGCTATGCGCACTGGCTTATTGGTCACACCAACCGGTCCGTGACCGAGATTGCGCATGCAGCCGGCTTTGCCGATTGCGCGCATTTCTCGCGCCAATTTAAGGAAAACTATGGCTCCTCGCCCTCAGATCAGAGACGCCAAACCGCCGTCTCGGAGGAAAAGTCAGACCTGGCATCCCTTCGTGTGTTTGGTTAGAATGTTACAAAAAATAATAATAAAATACGTCGTTTAAGAATATTATTTAATCTCAACTAACCCCTGGGAGAGACCGATGGGCCAAGTCATGCCGAGGCTAATAATCCAGACCGCGACGGAATTGGTAGCTGAGTTAGCCGATGGCACCGTGCTCGATATTCACCCGATCTGGCTGCGCGAACGCAGCCAGGACCCTTCAGCCTTGGACCTCCATACCGGTCAGAGACTGCATGACCCTGCGGACCTGCCACTGGATCTGACGATTACGGCGCTAGAAGACTTGGGTTCTGGGCGTTTGCATATCCGCTTTAGCGATGACCAGTCCTCCATCTATGATACGGCGACCTTGGCCGCCGAGATCGCCTTGCCACCTGGGGACCATGACTGCCCGCCGGTTCGGCTTTGGGATGGGACCCTGACAGATTTTCCCCGGGCGCAATGGCATGACAAGCCCACCGAAGCTGAAATGTTCGACTGGACCCGCCAGTTCCTGACCTATGGCTTTATCATTATCAGCGGCGTGCCAACTGAGCCGCAGTCCGTGCTCAAGATTGGTTCAGCCTTTGGCTATGTGCGCGATACCAATTTTGGCAATCTGTTCGATGTTCGCTCCGTGCCCAACGCCAATGACCTGGCCTATACGGCGGTCGAGCTCGGTGCCCATACCGATAACCCCTATCGCTCGCCGGTGCCGACCATCCAGCTCCTGCACTGCCTGATCAATGAGACCACCGGCGGGCTTTCGACCCTGGTCGATGGTCTGGCCGTGGCGGAAGCCTTGAAGGTGCGTGATCCCGCCGCGTTTGAGGTTCTGACCAAGACGCCAGTGCGGTTCCGGTTCCGCGATAAGGACACTGAGCTGGTGGCCAGTGCCCCGCCTATTGAGCTGGATGTTACCGGCGCTGTGCGCGGTATCCATTTGAGCCCGCGCCTCGATTTTGTGCCGCTTATGCCGCGCGACGCCTTGGCAGAGTATTATCGCGCCCGCCGGGTCTTTGACCTGATGATGCGCGACCGCGAATTTGAGATCCGCTTCCTGCTCAATGCTGGCGACCTGGTCATGTTTGATAATGTTCGGCTTTTGCATGGCCGAACTAGTTTTAACCCCGATGAGGGCCTGCGTCACCTTCAGGGCTGCTATATCGATATTGATGGGCCGCGCAGCATCTATCGCGTACTGCGCTCGCGGCTGGCAGCGGCTAGCTAGGCTGAAAGGACAGACCATGGGCAAGATTGTTAGCTTTCGGCAGATGAAGGACGGTACTCGCGAGGACTATCTGCTGCTCGATGAGTCCGAGCGCGATTTTGCCAAGGGGCTGCCTAACCAGATCATGACCGCCCTAAAGCGGCTCGATCATTCGCTAGAGGGCTATCCCTTGACCCGGCTTGGTCATTCGCTCCAGACCGCAACCCGTGCCTTGCGGGATGGGG
>JBILKO010000136.1:0-5676 GCA_044376615.1 Caulobacteraceae bacterium | reverse complement strand
CCTGGCCATAGCCACGGTCATGACCGTCACCCTGACCTGCGACCACCGCGTCCTCAATGGCACGATCGGCGCAAACTGGCTCAATGCCTTTAAGGCATTGGCCCAGGACCCCTTGATGATGCTTAAATAGTTAACAAGTCGAACCGCTTTTAGAGGCCCGCCCATGAAGACCACTGCTGCCGTTGCCTTTCAGGCTGGAAAACCCCTTGAAATTGTTCAACTTGATCTGGAAGGCCCCAAGGCGGGCGAGGTCCTGGTCGAGATCAAGGCGACCGGGGTTTGCCATACCGATGCCTATACCTTGTCGGGGAATGACCCAGAGGGTCTATTCCCTGCGGTTCTAGGTCATGAGGGCGCGGGCGTGGTTTTGGAGGTCGGCCCTGGCGTGACCTCGCTGGTCCCGGGTGATCATGTCATCCCGCTCTACACCCCAGAATGCCGCAATTGTAAGTTCTGCCTGTCGGGCCGGACCAATCTTTGCCAGGCGATCCGCTCGACTCAAGGCAAGGGCCTGATGCCCGATGGCACCAGCCGCTTTTCCTATAAAGGCCAGCAGGTGCTGCACTATATGGGCACCTCGACCTTCGCCAATCACACGGTTCTTCCCGAAATCGCCCTGGCCAAGATCCGCAAGGACGCGCCGTTCGAGAAGGTTTGCTATATTGGCTGCGGCGTCACCACCGGCGTTGGCGCGGTGATCAATACGGCCAAGGTACGGCCTGGTTCGACCGTGGCGGTTTTTGGTCTGGGCGGCATTGGCCTGAACGTGCTGCAAGGCGCGCGCATGGTCGGGGCCGACAAGATTATCGGTGTGGACCTTAATCCCGACCGCGAGGCCATGGCCCGCAAGTTCGGCATGACCCATTTCATCAATCCCAAGGACACGCCCGACGTTGTTGCCGCCATTACTGAGCTGACCGATGGCGGCGTCGATTACTCCTTCGAGTGCATTGGCAATGTCAATGTCATGCGCCAGGCGCTCGAGTGCTGCCACAAGGGCTGGGGCGAGAGCGTGATCATTGGCGTGGCCGGGGCTGGCCAGGAAATCGCTACGCGGCCGTTCCAGCTGGTTACCGGCCGGGTCTGGAAGGGCTCAGCCTTTGGCGGCGCTAAGGGCCGCACCGATGTGCCGAAAATCGTCGACTGGTACATGGATGGCAAGATCGCGATCGATGACCTGATCACCCATGTCATGCCGATCGCCGACATTAATAAGGCGTTTGACCTTATGCATCACGGTGAATCGATCCGCACTGTCGTGACCTTCTAAAGCCTATCAAGGCCCCCTTGGTCGCGGCGCGGCTAAGGGGGTTAGAGCCTCAGGCTACACGCCTCGCCAATCGTCGGCCGCGACACAACAATCTGGCAAAGGCCCGGATAGGTTGGTTTTAGGCGCTCGGCAAAATAAAGGCAAAGCCGCTCCAGCGTCGGGCTTTCGAGCCCTGGCTTGTCGTTCAGTGTGCCATGATCAAGCTCAGCCGCCACGGCCCGCAGGGCGGCATCCAGTCCCGCCAGGTCAGAGACCCAGCCCACCGGTCCTTCGGCCTTGCCGCGCACGGTCGCCTCAACCTTAAACGAATGGCCATGCATGCGCCGATAGAGGCTGTCTTCCGGCCCGGCAGGCAGGAAGTGGGCCGCATCAAATTGTGCTGCCTTGGTGATTTCAAAGTCTGGTGCGGTCATGGTCTCTAATGTCGCCGCGCAGGCGGCGCTTGTTCAAGGAATGCCCAGATATTTGTGGGTTTGGACGCTTAATCGCCATTGCGGATGCGAAAGGCAATAGGCCATGGCCGCCTGGGTCGCGGTGTCACGGTCGCGGCCGTCCATGGGCTGGAGGTAAAAGCGTTCAAAATCAAGGTCTTCAAACCGGGCCGGATCGACGCCGATCTGGGGATAGACCAGCTTTAGTTCCTGGCCAGAGGTCTGGACCACGGGGGCCTGGGCCTTTGGGCTAACGCAGATCCAGTCAATGCCCGCCGGGGCGGGAAGGGTGCCATTGGTCTCGACCGCAATCTCAAAGCCTCGCATACGCAGGGCCTCTATTGCGGCGGGGTCGAGCTGCAACAGGGGCTCGCCGCCGGTGCAGACGACCAGGCGGCCGGACTCGCCGCCTTGCCAGGCCGCTAGAACCGCATCGGCCAATTGCTCAGCCGTATCGAACCGGCCGCCGCCCGGGCCATCCATGCCGACAAAATCTGTGTCGCAAAAGCTGCAGATGGCGCTCGCCCGGTCCTGCTCACGTCCGCTCCAGAGATTGCAGCCGCTAAAGCGGCAGAACACCGCCGCCCGTCCGGCCTGGCCGCCTTCGCCCTGGAGGGTGAGGAAGATTTCCTTGACCGTATAGCTCATGAGGGCGCGCCCGGTTGGCCAGCCGCATGCCATTCTGCCCAGCCCTTGGCGCGCAGATCACAGGCCGGGCAGGTGCCGCAGCCATGGCCCCAGGCATGAAGTTTGCCGCGCTCGCCCAGATAACAGGTATGGCTGTCGGCTATGATCAGATCGACCAGGTCCTGACCGCCAAGGCGCTTGGACAGGGCCCAGGTCTGGGCCTTGGTCAGATACATGAGCGGAGTCTCAATGCGAAAATCGCGATCCATGCCGAGATTAAGCGCTGCCTGCAGGGCATCAAGGGTATCGCGTCGACAATCGGGATAGCCGGAAAAGTCGGTCTCGCACATGCCGCCAATCAAGACGTTTAAGCCACGCCGGTCGGCCAGGGCTGCGGCATAGGTGAGGAACACCAGATTGCGGCCGGGCACAAAGGTCGAGGGCAGGCCCCTCTCGGTCATGTCAATCGCCCGGTCGGTGGTTAGGGCCGATCCGCCGATCGCGCCAAAACCCTTGAGGTCGAGCACATGGTCCGTGCCCAGACGCCCTGCCCAATGCGGAAAGCCCTCATGAACGGCGCTTAAGACGACTTGGCGGGCCTCGAGTTCAATGGCGTGGCGCTGGCCATAGTCGAACCCTACGGTCTCAACCCGCCCGTACCGCTCTAGCGCCCAGGCCAGGCAAACACATGAGTCCTGACCGCCCGAAAACAGGACGAGGGCCGAATCATGGCTTGAGGCGGGTGTGGTTATCGACATGAGGGACTGAAGCACTCTTTGCTAAACGGCCTTGGCAATGGCAGCCCTGTCATACACGAGGCCTTATGCCTTCAAAACCATGTGTTTGGTTAAAGCGTGCTCCAGGATGTGT
The DNA here is from genome assembly GCA_044376615.1 of Caulobacteraceae bacterium. Lineage (GTDB taxonomy): Bacteria > Pseudomonadota > Alphaproteobacteria > Caulobacterales > Caulobacteraceae > CAISGS01. The sequence continues at coordinate 2,478 of JBILKO010000136.1, read as the reverse complement.
CATTTAGGGCAATTAGGAAAAATTTTGCCGTTTAAACACTTGTTTTTTCGTGACAGCTTATTGACATCGGGCCTGTCCCTATACGCACTATGACTTTTACGACCTAGGATAAGTCGCGAGGCTAGGTTTGGTTCTGATCGCGGCACAGAGGAAACAGCGGACGCAAGGCCCTAAATAAGGGCCGCGCCGTTCTGGGAGGGTTACACATGATGAATTCCCTGCGTATTCGCAGCTATCTGGCCATGGGCGTCTCGGCGATCGCCATGACCGCCGTCGCCGCTCCAAGCTTTGCCCAGGATGCACCGGCCAGGGGCAATGTAATTGAAGAACTGGTGGTGACCGCGCAAAAGCGCGAAGAAGCGATTCAAGATGTGCCAATCGCGGTGTCCGCTTTTAGCCAGGACACGCTGGAAAAGGCCAAGATTGACGGTGGCCCGAACCTTCAGCTGGCCATCCCCAACGTCGCCTTCTCTAAAGGCAATTTCACCGGATTTAACTTCCAGATCCGTGGTGTCGGCTCCAAGCTCGTCGCGGCTTCGGGTGATGAGGGTACCGGTATCCACCTCAATAACGTGCCCCTGACTGCGAGCAACCTGTTCGAAGCAGAGTTCTATGACACTGAGCGGGTCGAAGTTCTGCGTGGCCCACAGGGTACGCTCTATGGCCGTAACGCCACCGGCGGTGTGGTCAATGTGATCACGGCTAAGCCCGTCGACCATTTTGCGGCAACCATTAAGGGTGAAGTCGGCAATTTTGACACGCGCAAGGTGCGCGGCATGGTCAATGTGCCGATCGGAGACAAGCTTGCTTTGCGCGTTGCGGGTTCGTATCTGAATCGGAGTGGGTATGGTAAGAACCTGACGACCGGTAACGATATTGACGGTCGCGATCTTTGGGCCGTGCGCTCGACCCTTGCCTTTAACCCGTCTGAGAAATTCAGCGCTTGGGTTATGTGGGAACACTTCAAGGAAGACGACAACCGTTCGCGTATTGGCAAGCAGTTCTGTTCTAAGGATACGGGTCCGACTGGTGCGCCCTATTCGACAATCGCGGACGTCAGGACATTTCAAAGTGGTTTCTTGAGCCAGGGCTGTAAGCAGGCGTCGGTTTATGCACCGGATTCATTGGGCACACCCAATTCCTCGGCCACGCTTAGCGGCTTGCTCGGTAACTTGACCGGCCTTATCACGGGTGATGCCTTTGGCGGCAAGGTACAGGACAGGAACCTGCGGAATATTGAGTCCATCACGGACCCAATCTATCGGGCAACGACCGACGTCTATAATCTCAGCATGGCCTGGGATATTACGGACGATCTGAAGATCACATCCTTGACGGGTTATTCCAAAGGCGATCTGTTCACCCAGGCCGACTATAACCGCGCCTTGCCGATCAACACGTTCAACACCACGCCCCTGACCCCTGGCGGCGTCTTTAATGACCCTCAGGTTGGTGCATCGAACAAGTTTACGACCTTTGACATTTCGAGCGGCGATTCCAAGCAGTGGTCACAAGAACTTCGCCTGCAATCGGCCTATGCGGGGCCGCTGAACTTTAATATCGGCGCTATCGCTTTGGACTTTAAGTCCACCACTGATTACTATGTGTTTGGGAATACGCTGACAGCGTATGCCGCGGCGCAAAATCAGGGCAAACCCTGCGCGCCGAATTCTAGCTGCATCTATATTGATCCAAGCCCAACGCCGACCGGTGAGGGCCACAACTATTACGACAATCGTACACCCTACCACTTGAAGTCGAAGGCCGTCTTCGGCGAAGTGTATTATGAGTTTTCCGATGTATTAAAACTGACGGCTGGCTTGCGTTACACGCATGACCGGAAGACACAGGTCAACCTACCAGTGGTCTTGTTTGAGCCCGGTAGCGGTCATCCCCTTGGTAAGGCCCTTCCCCCCGGCGATTGGAAGGAAATGACCGGTCGGGTTGTACTTGATTGGAAGCCAGAAGTCGCCTTCACCGACAGCACGCTTGTCTATGTGTCTTATGCTAAAGGATACAAGGGTGGAGGGCTCAATCCCCCGCAGTCAGTCGGCATTGGGAAACCTCAGGATACGTTTAACCCCGAATTTGTGAATTCGTTCGAGATCGGTACAAAGAATACTCTGCTGGACGGCAGCCTCGTATTTAACGCGACCGCCTTCTATTACGACTACAAGGCTTATCAGGTTTCAAAGATCGTCAACCGGACCTCGATTAATGAAAACATTGACGGCACGATCAAGGGCTTGGAAATCGAGTCGATCTGGGAACCGATCCAACATCTACGCTTCAACGCCAATTTGGGCCTATTGGACACACAAATCGGCGATGCGACCTCTATCGATACCGGTAACCGCACCCAGGGCGATCCAAGCCTGATCTTGGTCAAGGCGTCGAACGCTTCTAACTGCGTTGCCAATAAGGCCGGTGTCTATGGGTTGATGGGCTTGATTAATGCCGGTGCGCTTCCGGTGACGA
>JBILKO010000050.1:0-16251 GCA_044376615.1 Caulobacteraceae bacterium | reverse complement strand
AGCAAATCGCCCATAGGGTCTTGGCGAGCAGCTAGGAGCGGGGCTATAGGCTATTTAGGAAACGATTTTGCGGCATCCTGGCGACAGGTCCGTACTACCAAGGGGTTGGCCCACTATGGCTCAAGACGCTGTCAAACACGATTATCACCTCGTAAATCCAAGCCCATGGCCCTTGATTGGCTCAATAGCGGCCACGGTCATGGCCATAGGCGGCGTGGTCTGGATGAAGGGCATGTTTGGCCTGGAAAAAGGCACCTGGTGGCTGTTTGCGCTCGGCTTTGCGGGCATCCTCTATACCTTTATCGGCTGGTGGGCTGAGGTGATCAAGGAAGCCAATGCCGGCGACCATACGCCTGTGGTTTCGATTGGTCTGCGCTATGGCATGATCTTGTTCATCGCGTCGGAAGTGATGTTCTTCGTCGCTTGGTTCTGGATCTTTTTTGAGATGGCCCTGTTCCATGGTGCGCGCGCAGTGTCGGGCATTGAAGAAGTCCGCACGGCCTGGGCCGCTTGGCCACCTAAGGGGATTGAGACCGTTTCGGCCTGGCATCTGCCCCTGGTCAATACCCTGACCCTGCTTTTGTCGGGTACAACCGTAACTTGGGCGCACCATGCGCTGCAGACCGGTGATCGCAAGGGCGCGCGCAATGGCCTGATCCTGACCGTCTTGCTTGGCGTCATCTTCACCGCCATTCAGGCCTATGAGTACCATCATATCCTGACCGAAAAGCTGTTCTATTCGGAAGAAGCGGCCAATGCCGGCCTTTATGGTTCGTCTTTCTTTATGGCGACGGGCTTCCATGGCTTCCACGTCTTGATCGGGACCATCTTCCTCGCGGTCTGCTTGATCCGCCTGATGCACGGCGGCTTTACGCCCAAGCAGCATTTCGGTTTTGAAGCGGCGGCCTGGTATTGGCACTTCGTCGATGTGGTCTGGTTGTTCCTGTTCGCCTTTATCTATGTCATTTTTGGCGCAGCCTAGATGGCAGGACCCAATCCTGTGCTGGCGGGGCTGGCAGGCCGGTGCCCCCAGTGCGGAGAGGGTCATTTATTCAGCGGCTTCTTGACGGTTAGCCCGGCCTGCGAGGCCTGCGGTCTCAATCTGATCAAGGCCGACCCCGGCGACGGGGCTTCGGTCTTTGTGATCCTGGTGGTCGGCATATTGATCGGCTTTGCCATGCTATTCACCGAGTTCACCCTGCACCCGCCGGTTTGGCTGCATCTGGTGATCTGGATGCCACTGACGGCGGCCTTGTGCCTTGGCCTGATGCGGCCGTTTAAGGGCGTCTTGCTCGCCATGCAATTTCACAATCATGCGGCCCAGGCCCGTAATGACGACTAGGCCCGAGGATTCAAACCCTAACGTCCGGCCAAAAGGTTTTCCCTTTGGCTTGACAATCGCAACCTTGATCGCCTTGGCGATCTTGATCGGGCTCGGCAATTGGCAGTTGAAACGCCTGGCCTGGAAACAGGCCCTCTTGTCCGAAATCGCGGCCCTGCAAACCGAGCCGTCACGGCCGATCAATGCCGTGCTGGTCCCTGGTGCCATGATCGATTTTGCCCGTGTCACCGTGGCCTGTCCGGGCCTGGCTGCTGCACCCTCTCTAAGTCTCTATTCGGTAATTGACGGACAGGCGGGCGTGCGCTTGATCTCGGCCTGCAAACTGGCTGCGTCGGCCTATGGCTCTGTCCTAGTCGATCGCGGCTTCATCGCTGACAACCAGGTCGGCCGCCCAACTGTGGCCGAGAGTAACGAGGTCATCCTGGTCACGGGCATACTTCGACAACCAGACAAGGCTAATTTTGTCACCCCGCCGCCGCAGAGCGGGCAATGGTATGCGCGCGATATTGCAGGCATGGCCAAGGCGCTAAAGGCCCCTGAGCCCGCTCCCCTGTTTCTGTTTGCGGAAACCAGTACCAATCCCGATCTAGCTGCCTTGCGGCCGATCGCCGTGCCGCCCGAGATCAGTAACAACCATCTTGAATATGCCCTGACCTGGTTCGGTCTTGCTGCGGCGCTTGCCAGTGTCTATGTCGGCATGCTGATCCGCAGACGCCGGAAGTAAGATGAAATACGTATCGACCCGCGGGGCCTCACCCGCCATTGGTTTCTTAGGTGCCGTGCTCGCAGGCCTGGCCCCCGACGGCGGCCTTTATGTGCCCGAGGTCTGGCCGCAATTCACCAAGGCTGAGATCGCAGGCTTTGCTGGCCGGCCCTATGCTGAGATCGCCGCCGAGGTCCTGGCCAAATTTGCCGGTGATGAAATCCCACGCGCTGTGATCAATGAGATGACGGCCAAGGCCTATGCCAGTTTTGCCCATGCGTCGGTTGCGCCCCTAACTCAGCTTTATGACGGCGTCTGGCAGATGGAGCTGTTCCACGGCCCCAGCCTGGCCTTTAAGGACGTGGCCATGCAATTGCTGGCCAGGCTCTATGACCATGCCCTCGCCGCCCAGGGCCGGACCATGACCATTATTGCAGCGACCTCGGGCGATACGGGCGGGGCGGCGGTGGAGGCCTTTGCCGGGGCCAGCCATGCGCGCATGGTGGTGCTCTTCCCGGAAGGGCGCATAAGCGAGGTCCAGCGCCGCTTTATGACCACGGCGGCCCAGGACAATGTTCGGGCTATAGCCGTTCAAGGCACGTTTGACGACTGCCAGACCATCGTCAAGGCCATGTTCCAGGATCAGGACTTCCGCAAGGCGGTCGACCTGTCCGGCGTCAATTCGATCAATTGGGCCAGGATCGCGGCCCAGAGCGTCTATTATTTCACCGCCGCAGCGGCCCTAGGCGCGCCCGAGCGGCCAGTCAGTTTTGCCGTGCCGACGGGTAATTTTGGCGACGCCTTTGCCGGGTTTGTTGCCAAACAGATGGGCCTGCCCATTGAGCGGATTATTGTCGCGACCAATGGCAATGACATTCTGGCCCGGATGCTGAACCGGGGCCGCTATGCGTTGGGCAATGTCATGGCCACCATCAGTCCCGCGATGGACATCCAGATCGCCTCCAATTTTGAGCGCCTTTATTTCGAATGCACCGGCCGCGATGGGGCGGGGACCGCCAAGGCGTTTCAAGACTTTGCCAAGACGGGCGGCTTTGACATTCCGGCCGATGCCCTGGCCATTATGCGCCAGACCTTTACCGGGCTTGGAGTCAGCGAGGCCGAGACCGAAGCCACGATTGCGAGCACCCATGCCAACACTGGCCAATTGATCGATCCGCACACGGCGGTTGGGGTATATGCGGCGCGCAAGCTCGGCAGCGATCAGGCGACAACCCCAATCGTGGTTCTGGCTACGGCCCATGCCGCCAAATTCCCTGACGCGGTTGAAGAGGCCAGCGGTCATGCCCCAGCGCTTCCGCACCAGGCCGCGGACCTTGCCGCCCGCACAGAGCGGTTTGAACGGCTTCCGGCCAGCCCAGAGGCCCTAAAGGCCTATATCCGCGAATTTGCAGGCGCGAGCGCTTGACCGCACGCCTGCACCGCCTGGCCAATGGCGTTCGCATCGTCTGTGATCCGATGCCAGGGCTTGAAACCCTAGCCCTGTCGGTGGTCATTGGCCGCGGTGCGCGGTTTGAGACGCTGGAACAATCGGGCTGGTCGCACCTTTTAGAGCACATGGTTTTCAAGGGGGCGGGTAGCCGCTCATCGCGCCAGATCGTAGAGGCGATTGAGGCCGAGGGCGGCCAGATCAATGCTGCCACCGGCTATGAGCGCACCAGCATTCAGGTTAGGGCCCTAAAGGGTGGCCTGGCCCTGGCCTTGGAGATCGTGTCGGACCTGATCCGCCGTCCCAGCCTGTCTGAGACCGATCTGGTCCGGGAAAAGCAGGTCATTGCGCAAGAAATTGCCGAGGCCGCTGACGCGCCCGACGATTATGTGTTTGATCTGGCCCAGACGGCGGCGTTTGGCGACCATCCCCTCGGCCGCCCCATCCTGGGCACAGTGGCCAGTATTGAGACCGCCAACCCAGAAAGCCTCGAGGCCTTTCGTGCAGGCCTATATGATCCGGCCTCAATTGTGATCAGTGCTTCAGGCGCGGTGGATGAGTCAGAACTTCTGGCCCTGGCAGAGGCCTGGTTTGGGGATGCCGCAAGTAATCCCATCCCGATGGCCATGGCCCCGTCTGTCTTTCTCGGCGGTGTTCAACCCAAGGCCAGACGCCTAGAACAGGCCCATCTGGTCCTGATGCTGCCAGCCCCCAGCGCGCGTGATGAGGCCTATTTCCCGATCCGGGTGTTTGCCGAGGCCCTTGGCGGCGGCATGTCATCGCGTCTATTCCAAGAAGCGCGTGAGCGGCGGGGGCTGGCCTATGGCATCGATGCCTATGCCGATTGCTATCAAGATGGCGGCGTCCTCGGCATCTATGCGGGCTGCGCGCCCGGTGATGCGGTCGAACTGGCCAAGGTCGCCGCTGGCGAGATCATGGCCTTGACGCAGAAGATTGATGACGCCGAACTCAGCCGTGCCAAGGCCCAGCTAAAATCCTCACTATTCATGGCCCGGGAATCCGCCTTGGCCAGGGCTGAGCAATCGGCAGGCCAGACGCTTTTGTTTGATCGCCTGTTTACGGCGGGTGAGATCGGGGCATCGATTGATGCGGTCAGTGCCGATGATGTTCGCCTGGCCGGTGAGGGCCTATTCGGCCCGGGCTTAACCGCAAGTGCGGTTCTAGGCAGCCAGGCGGCTATCAAGGCCAGCGCATGTTTTCACAAGGCCTTGATCGGCTAAATCCATCCATTGAGCGGCTGAGGCCAGGCTACAAAAAACCCCGCATTCCAGTCTGGAAGCGGGGCTGTTTGTTCGCGAAGGCTTGGCGCTTAGGACAGACGTAGATTGTCTGCCGAGGCCTTGCCCGTACGACGGTCGGCTTGGAGGTCATAGGAAAGCCGCTGGCCGTCCGCCAAGCCGCTAAGGCCCGCGCGTTCGACTGCAGAAATATGGACGAAGATGTCGCCGCCGCCATCATCGGGCTGGATAAAGCCAAAGCCCTTGGTGGAGTTAAACCATTTAACCGTGCCCGTGCCCGAGCCCGTCGTCTCGCCCATGGGCGCCGAGGGGGCAGGCCGTGCGCGGGGCGCCGGGGCGCGGCTGGAGCCACCGGTGCCGGCGCTGAGGACCTGAAGGTCACCGGCTGAGGTCTTGCCCGAGCGACGATCCTGTTCCAGTTCGAAACTGACCGTTGCGCCCTCATCGAGGCTATTGAGACCGGCGCGCTCTAGAGCCGAAATATGGACGAAAACGTCCTGACCGCCATCATTTGGTTCAATGAACCCAAAGCCTTTGGTCGCGTTGAACCATTTAACAGTGCCTGTCGGCATAGATCATCCTCACCAGATAAGAAATTCAAGACCGTTGGACCTTTCGGTTCCAATCAACCCCGGATCGTCGTCGAATACCAAATTCAAATCCAACACGCCACAACAGACTTGACAAGCGTTTTGGGGCCATAAACCGATTATAGCTTCAAAACCCTAGCATTGGGCTAGCCCAGACCCAAGTCAAAATTATGCCAGTTGGCAGGCCTAGCCCTCCTTCGCTCCTTGATCGCCAAACAGGGACGAACTGGCCAGCTGTTCGCGCATGGCCTCGGGATCAAGGGTTCCGGCCTTGTCCATCTCGACCAATTCGGGCGGCACGTACCAGTGCAGCTTGTCAGAATGATAGGCTTGCCACACTACCTCGGCGACGTCCGTTGGCGGGATGAGACGGAAAATGCCCTCGCTTGGGGCATTTTGGGTCGCTTCTGGCGGCAGAAGCGGGGTGTCGATTAGGCCGGGCAAGACATCGGCGGCTCTTACCCCAAAGGCTTTGAACTCAACTGACAGGGCCTCGGTCAGGCCCTTTACGGCATGCTTCGTCGCGGAATAGACGGCAATGCCAGGCATGCCAAAGGTCGCCGATGAGGACGAGGTGGTGAAGCAAAGCGAGCCTGGCGTGGCCTTGAGGTAGGGAATGGCCTCATGGATCCCAATCAAGACGCCGACAAAATTGACCTGAACCACGGCCATAATGTCTTCGAAGGTTTGGTCGGCGAACGGGCCGCCACGGCCGATGCCCGCATTATTATAGAGGATATCCATCTTGCCGCCGGTCGCCTCGGCAAAGCCTTTCAGCGCGGCGCGGTAGTCGAGGCGGTCGGTAACATCGAGCTTTCGGATAATGCAATCATCAGCGCCGAGCTCGGCCTCAAGCGCCTTGAGGCCCTCTAGATTGACGTCATAGGCCCCGACAAACCAGCCATTGGCCTTGAACAGCCGCGCGGTTTCGCGGCCCATGCCGGAGGCTGCCCCGGTGATGAAAATGGATTTGCGATCGCCGGACCTGGCCATAATGCTGCGTCTTCCCTAATGCCTTGGCCGCTGTGATCGCGGCCTTGAACTCAGGTTAGGGGCAGGTTGCGGCTTTGGCAAAGCCCGACTTACGGTAATGGCGGGTCAGGCCAGCGGAGCACCCATGATTAGGTGGCGGGACCGGCCTTGCAAATGCCAGTGGGCCTCAACCCCATAGGCTTGGCCAATATTGTCGGAGGTCAGAACCTGTTCGGGCATGCCATTGGCCAAGGCCTGGCCATCCTTGATCAAGACAATGCGGCTGCAAAAAGCCGCAGCAAGGGCCAGGTCGTGGACAACCACCATGACACCGCCCCCAGCCTTGGCCTGGCTGGCGAGGACCTGCATGACCTGCCATTGGTGCCGCGGATCGAGGGCCGCGGTGGGCTCGTCGGCCAGTAGGGCCGGGGCATTTGCCGCCAGCGCCCGGGCTATATGCACCCGGGCCAGTTCTCCGCCCGATAGGCCCGTGACGGGCCGGTCCTTGAGGGCAAGGAGATCGCAAGCCGTCATGGCCTGATCGACAGCCGCTTGGTCCGCTGTCTCTAGCCGTGGACCGGACGCACCATAGGCAAACCGGCCCAGCGCAACCGTGTCTTGCACAGACAGGGGCCAGGCCATGGGCCGAGCCTGCGGCAGATAGGCCACCTGCCTTGCCCGCGCCAAGGGATCAAGACTGCGCACGTCCGCGCCGCCGATGCCTGCCGAACCGCCGTTCAGCGGTATGAGCCCCAATAGGGCCCGTAGGGCCGTGGTCTTGCCAGAGCCATTGGGCCCAACCAAGGCCACGAGTTCACCGGCTTCGAGGGTTAGGTCAAGCTGGTCGAGGATAGTGCGCTGGCCGCGTTTCACGACGGCCTGATTTAGGGCCAGAAGTCTCATCCGCTTGTTCCCAAACGATGTCTGGCCGCGATCCATAAAAACACCGGCGCACCGATCAGGGCCGCAACGACGCCGAGTTTGAGCTCATTCTCGCTCGGCACCAGCCTTGCGCCAATATCGGCCAGCACAAGCACAATGCCCCCGGCCAGGGCTGAGGGGACCAGCGCGCGGCCCGGATCGTGACCCACCAGGGGCCTGACCAGGTGCGGCGTCACTATGCCGACAAAGCCAATCGCCCCGGCCAGGGCCACCGATCCACCGGCGGCGAGGCCACAGCCGATCGTGACTAAGAGGCGTATACGGGCAAGATCCAGCCCCAGCCCATGGGCAGCCTCTTCGCCCAGGGTCAAGGCCGACAGGCCACGGCGACTGGACAGGATCAAGGCTGCGCCAACGGCAATAATAGGACCGGACAGGCCAATATCGGCAAAGCTGCGATTGGCCACTGAGCCCATCATCCAGCTGACCATATCATTGAGCGTAAAGGGATTGGGGGCCAGGTTAAGCGCTAAGGACACCAGCGCGCCTCCTAGGCTCGATAGGCCGACGCCAACCAGGATCAGACTGACCGTATCGCCAAGCCTGCGAGCCGATAGCGCAATCACGCCGGTGGCCAGCAAGGCCCCTAAGACCGCGCCAATCTGCAGGGCCGGCGCAAACTGGCGGCTAAGGCCGTAATAGATGGCAATCACTGCCCCGAGTGAGGCCCAGACCGATACGCCCAGAACCCCCGGCTCTGCCAAGGGGTTGCGGAGCAGGCCCTGCAGGGCTGCGCCCGATAGGCCAAGCGCTGCCCCCACCAGCCAGGCGGCCAAGGCCCGCGGCAGGCGAATGCTCCAGACAATGACCGTATTGGCCGGATCACCCGACCCGTTCAGGGCGCGAAGGAGCTCGGGGACTCGCATGGGGGTCTCACCCAGGCTGCAGGCCAGCAAGATCGCCAAAGCACCGCCAATAATCAGTAGGCTGATTAAATGCGCTGAGACCTGTTTGCGCAAGTCCGTCATCGCATAGCCCCCCGCAAGGGATCGCCGGCCTTGGCCATGGCCAGGACCCCATCAGCCATAAAACTGGCGGGGCAGGCCGTGATGGCGCCGGGCAGGGCTAGGCTTGGCTGGCTTTTCAGACGGGCGGCGATCAGGGGATGGCGCGCTGATGACCAGGGATAGAGGGCAAGGGCGCCTGGGCTCATAAAGCCGCTGATCAAGAGCTGCGGCGCGGCGCGGGTTAGGGCTTCAAGCGGCAGGGCGCTCCAACCGGTATGGGCCTTGTCAAACGGGGTTAGGCCTGCTGCCGCCATCATCTGACCCAGACTGGTGTCGCTTCCCGCCTGGACGCCGCCGGGCGTGACATAGAGGGCCGTCACCGGCGTGCCCGAGCGTGTAGCCTTGGCCAGGGTCTGATCAAACCGCGCAATCGCTGCCTCACCGCGATCGGAGTGGCCAAGGGCGCTGGCCACCTGGCCAAGATTGCGGCGCACGGCGGCAAAATCCTCACCCTCGGCGAGCTGAAGCAGCGGGACACCAGCATTGGCCAAGAGGCGTTCAATGCCTGGATCGCCGCCATAGGTCCGGACCACCAGATCAGGCCTTAGCGCCAGTACGGCCTCAGCCCGCGACCGCACCTGGGAAATGTCCTTGGCCCGGTCGCGCCAATAGGAATGCTCAGCCCGAGACTGGGTTGACAGGGCGGCAATCTGGTCGCGGTCGGCTAGCTCCAACAAAAACTGATCTGCGCAGAAATCCAGCGACACAATGCGCCTGGGCGCGGGCGGGATCGGCAATCCAAGCGCTGCGGGCGCGGTGGCGTTGGTCTTTAGCGATAGGGCCATGACGGCTAGGGCCACTGCGCCCCCGGCCAGGGACCAGAGCGCATGCCTTCGTCTTGTAAACAAGGGCCGCCGCGCGGTCATGACCTGTCTCCTCGCCGCCTTGGCAATCGCCCTGCTATAGGAGCCTAGCGAGGGCGGGTAAAGCGCAGGCGGGTCCAAAGCCAGCTTTGCCTGGGCTCAAGATTTACTTTTCATGGCCGAATGGTCTAAGCCTTTGACCGAACCAAAACCCACCCTGATCCTGGGAGGACGGGCCACGTCCATCACGGCAATTACAATTCATGACGTGGCTGAAAAGGCTGGGGTCTCGATCAAGACCGTGTCGCGGGTCCTCAATAATGAGGCCAATGTGCGGCCCGATACGCGTGAGCGGGTCAAGGCCGTGGTCGCAGGCCTTGGCTATCGCCCCAATCTGTCGGCGCGCAGCCTGGCGGGCTCGCGGTCGTTTCTGATTGGGCTTTGCTTTGATAATCCCAATCCGGCCTATGTCAGCGACGCCCAGATCGGGGCCATGGGCCGGTGCCGGGAAAGCGGCTATCACCTTTTGGTCGAGCCCTTTGACGACCAGGGCACCGATCCGGCCTCGGTGCTCGAACCTATGATCTATAATGTTCGGGTTGACGGGGTAATCCTGACCCCGCCGGTTTCCGACCATGCGGCGGTTCTGGCCATGCTCGATGCCAGCAAGACTCCCTATGTGCGGGTCTCGCCCGAGCGCGAGCGCGATCATGGGCCAAGCGTCTATATGGACGATTATCGCGCCGCCTATGACATGACCGTGTATCTGCTGGGTCTGGGGCATAGACAGATTGGCTTTGTGCGGGGGCACCCTGAGCATGGCGTGTCACCCCGGCGCTATGACGGGTTTGCTGCCGCCATGGCCGATCAAGGCTGCGCCGTGGACCCCGACCTGGTGCGGCAAGGCTATTTCACCTTTCAATCGGGCTTTAGCGCCGCTGAATCCCTGCTGGCGCAGGCCGCGCGGCCGACGGCCGTGTTTGCCGCTAGTGACGATATGGCCCTCGGCGTCATGTCGGTCGCGGCTCGGCTGGGCTTAAGCATCCCTTCGGATCTTTCCGTCGTCGGCTTTGACGATAATCCGGCTGCCAAGGTGGTCTGGCCGCAATTGACCACGGTTCGCCAGCCGATTGCCGAAATGGCCGCGGCGGCGGCAGAGCTCTTAATCAGCGGCGAGGCGAAAGCTGCCCTTGAGGCAGGCCTGCCCCTATCGCGCATGCTCGATTTTGAGATCATCCTGCGGCAGTCGAGCGGGCCGGTTAGGGCCTAATGCGCCGCCCATAAGCGTGCCCGGATCGGCACCGGAAACTCCAGCAATTGCTGGGCCTTGCCCTTGGCTAGGGCATCGAGGCGCAAGGTCGCCAATTGGCCGCCGCCTAGGCTGCCCATGCAGAGGAAATTGACCGCACCCATGCCGGGCAGGTCAAAGCGACTAACGCTGGGCCGCTCCGCACCTTCAAATTCGTGGGCCAGAAAAGCCTGAACGGCGGCGGGGGTCAGGGCCTTGCGGATATAGGGCAGATAGTCGGGCCTGCGGGCAATGATGCCAATATTGAAGGAATCGCCCTTATCGCCAGACCGGCCCCAGGCAATATCGATCAGGTCCACCGTGACCATGGGCTCGTTCGTGTCCGATTCCCCTTCGACCACGGGTCGCACGAGCTGATCATGGTGGAAGGGTTTGGTCGGCGGTATCACAGCAACCGGCCAGGACCGGCCTTCGAAATCGACTGTGGGGGTCGCAGCAGCGCGGTCGATGAGGCAGGAATAGACCCGGATCACGGGCGATATGGTCGGACGGCCCGCAAACCAGCCGGTCGAGCCGGGTGACATGGAGGTGGTCGGGCTGTCGATCTCGCGCATGAAGACGGCCATAGCATCGGGGTCATCATGCTCAACCCCGATCTTGCAGATCACTTCGCGCGCATCCTGGGCACGGGCCTGGGCACCATAGGTGGCCTCGGAGCCTAGGGCCTCAATGCGCTTGGCGCGAAAGGGCGGCAGGTTGCGGGCGCGCAGCATCTCCTCGACCCGCTCGATCACGGCTTCGGCCTGGCGCTGGGCCTTGCGGGCGGCGTCGCGGCCAACAACCGGCATAATGGCCAGGCAGCGCCAGCCATCGGCATGCGTAACCGAGACCTTATAGGAGCCGCTGGGGGCATAGCCCTTGGTGCCCGTCACCCGGACCCGGTTTTCACCCACCTGTTCGAGCTGGACCTGCGACAGGTCACAGATCACATCGGGCAACATATAGGCCTGGGGATCGCCGACCTCATAAAGGATCTGCTCGCCGACTGTGGCTGGGGTAACCAGGCCGCCAGTGTTTTCGGGTTTGGTCACGACAAAACTGCCGTCCGCCGCGCATTCAATGATCGGATAGCCAATATGGGCCCAGTCTGGCACGCTGTCCCAGTCGGTAAACAGGCCGCCCGTGGCCTGGGCTCCACACTCAATCACGTGCCCGGCGAGCGAGGCCGCCGCTAGCTGGTCATGATCGCTGGCCTGCCAGCCAAATTCATGGATCAGGGGACCGAGTACCAGGGCTGAATCCACCACGCGTCCGGTTATGACGACATCAGCGCCAGCCGCGAGCGCTGCAACGATGGGGTCAGCCCCGAAATAGACATTGGCATTCACCACGCTATCGGCGTCAGGAAAGGCCGCGCCGCTAGTCATTTCGGTCAGGCCTTCCAGGCGGCCCAGATCGCCGCGTAGGTCATCACCCTCGACAATCGCGATCTTAAAGCTGAGGCCCGCCTCCGCCGCCAAGGCCTGCATGCGGTCGCGGCAGGCCCTGGGATTGAGGCCGCCAGCATTGGTCACGACCTTGATGCCCTGGGCCTTTAACTCGCTGAGATTATCTTTCCAGACCCATTCGGTAAAATCGCGGGCATAGCCGGCGTCGGGCCTGGCCTTCTGCCCCATGGCCAGCATGGGCATGGTGGCCTCGGCCAGATAATCCAGGATCAGATAGTCAAGGACGCCCGAGGCGATCAGTTGCGGTGCGGCCACCGAGCTATCGCCGAGAAAACCGCCTGCGCCGCCGATCTTGATGATTTTGCCGCTCATGCCGTGCGTCCTTGATACTAAGGGTCAAAAAAGGGGACGGCCACAGAGCCGCCCCCCGTTTTGCTGACCATTTACCTAGCCTAGAGCCGCTCGATAATGGTCACATTGGCCAGGCCGCCGCCTTCGCACATGGTTTGCAAGCCATAGCGCTTGCCCGAATTGCGCAGGGCATAGACCAGGGTGCTCATCAGCTTCGTGCCCGAGCCGCCCAGGGGGTGGCCCAGGGCAATCGCACCGCCATTGACGTTCAGGCGTGCAGGATCCGCGTCCAGCTCTTTCAACCATGCGGTCGGGACCGAGGCAAAGGCTTCGTTTACTTCGTAGAGGTCGATGTCATTGATCGACATGCCAGCCTTCTTCAAGGCGCGTTTGGTGGCTGGAATGGGGGCTTCCAGCATGATGACCGGATCGCCGCCTATGACGGTCATGTGATGAATGCGGGCCAGGGGTTCGACGCCTACGGCCTTTAGGCCGGCCTCATTGACGACTAGAACGCCTGAAGCCCCGTCGCAGATCTGGCTTGAGGTGGCGGCGGTCAGGGTGCCGCCCTCTTGCAACAGCTTAACGCCGCGCATGCCATCCAGGCTGGCATCGAAACGAATGCCTTCATCGACCGTGTGCATTTCCTTGGACCCATCGGCCAGGGTGATTTCGATCGGGACAATCTCGTCCTTGAAGGCGCCGGACTTGGTTGCGGCAATGGCCTTTTGGTGGCTGGCATAGCCGAACGTGTCCATCTGGTCCTTATCGAGGCCATATTTCTTGGCGACCATTTCGGCGCCGACAAATTGGCTAAACTGAATGCCCGGATAGCGCTCTTCCATGCGCGGGCTCTTATAGATGCCAAACCCATTCTTGAAGGGCAGGATGGTCGGCATGCCCATGGGCACGCGGCTCATGCTCTCAACGCCCGCGGCGATCACGACATCCATTGAACCCGACATAACGGCCTGGGCGGCGAAATGCAGGGCCTGTTGCGACGAGCCGCACTGGCGATCAACCGAAGTGGCGGGCACGCTTTCGGGCAGGCTAGAGGACAGGACCGCATTGCGGGCAATATTGGTGGCCTGTTCGCCGGCCTGGCCAACACAGCCCATGATCACATCCTCGACCAGGGCCGGGTCCATGCCGGTGCGGGCGATCAGGGCATCCAGCACGGTGCCTGCCAGATCAGCGGGGGTGCCAGCCGGACACGCGGCCGCCCTTGCGGCCTCCAGCGGTGCGAGCAGCAGCAACAATATAGGCCGGGGCCATGGTCATAATCCTCATTCAGTGGAGCCAACAGCGACATAAATGCGCGGCCACGGTTATTATCGGTCGCCAAACAGAACGCGTTATATTTATTATGTAAAGTCACGATCGCGCGCCTGTCCTAGCGTCAATTGGCGCATGGCGGGGCACAAAATTGCTAAAAACCTGGGGTCATCCGTCAGCCCCCGGTTAAAAATCTCCAAGACGGTGGCAGGAAATAACAGGAACCCGACAATGGTTGGTACAAAGCTGCGTTTTGGCGCATTTATCGCCCCCTTCCACGCCCTAGATGAGAACCCGACCCTAGCGCTCGAGCGCGACCTGGAGCTGGTCCAATGGATGGACAAGCTTGGCTATGACGAGGCCTGGATCGGCGAGCATCACAGCGCCGGTTATGAGCTGATCGCCAGCCCGGAACTATTCATCGCCACGGTGGCAGAGCGGACACGCAATATCCGCCTGGGCACGGGCGTGGCCTCGCTGCCCTATCACCATCCGCTTATGCTGGCCGACCGGATCAATCAGCTTGATCACATTACCCGTGGCCGGGTCATGTTCGGGGTTGGGCCGGGGGCCTTGCCGTCCGATGCCTTTATGATGGGCATCCCCGTGTCGCGTCAGCGCGACCGGATGGATGAGGCTTTGGACGTTCTGGTCCCGCTTCTGCGCGGTGAGACCGTCACTCACAAGTCTGACTGGTTTGAGCTGAATGAGGCGCGGCTTCAAATGACGCCCTATAGCCGCCCCAGCGTGGAAATGGCCGTCGCCAGCCAGGTCTCACCGACCGGGGCGCGGGCCGCAGGCAAGCACGGGCTGGGCCTCCTATCGATTGGCGCCACCTCTGCCGGCGGCTTTAATGCTTTAAGCTCCAACTGGGCGATTGCTGAAGACATGGCCGCATCCAGTGGCCAGACCATGGACCGGGCCGCCTGGCGCCTGGTCGGGCCGGTTCATATTGCCGAGACCCGCGAAAAGGCGCGCGCCAATGTCCGCTATGGCCTGGAAAAGTGGCTGTATTATTTCCGAGAGGTGGCGGCCCTGCCGCTGGCCCCAGATGATGGCTCCGATCCGGTCGATGCCATGATCGCGTCTGGCATGGCTGTAATCGGCACACCCGATGATGCGATTGCTCAGATTGAGCGCCTGCAACAACAGTCGGGCGGCTTTGGTGCCTTTTTGCAGCTGGCGCATAATTGGGCTGATTTCGAACAGACCAAGCGCTCTTATGAGTTGATGGCCCGTTATGTCTTTCCGAGGTTCCAAGACCTGAACACTAATCGCCAGGCCTCAATTGACTGGGCCAAGGCCAATCGCGAAGTCTTTATGGGCGAGGCGATGATGGCGGTTGGCACGCGTCTGGCCCAGCACATTCAGGAAAAGGGGACCGAGAACATCTCACCCGAAATCCTGGCCAATATGGCTGCTGCAGCGTCGGCCAAGCCCGCAGCGGAATAGCGGCCTTCAAATCAAGGGGTTAATGGGGCATGCCTTGCCGCGTTAACCCCTCATGGTTAACTGATTTGCCCGCATGTTAACGAATGGTGCCTAAAGTGTTGCGGTTTTGTAACATTTGAGACCCGTTTCCGCCGTTTCATGGACAGCCAAATTGACTCTG
This sequence comes from Caulobacteraceae bacterium, assembly GCA_044376615.1. Taxonomy (GTDB): domain Bacteria; phylum Pseudomonadota; class Alphaproteobacteria; order Caulobacterales; family Caulobacteraceae; genus CAISGS01. The sequence continues at coordinate 1,251 of JBILKO010000050.1, read as the reverse complement.
ATGAACAATGGCTGAAATTAGGCGCAATTCTGGACAGGAGTCCGGGTTCACCTTTTAACGATAGTCATAGTTAATCGTAACAGTGACTGGGGGAGTACTCACTTGACAAACCGTTCCATGCGCAACCGCCTCTTGGCGACGACGATCATTTGCGGGGCCGCTTTTGCAGCTCTTCCAGCCTTGGCTCAAGACGCTAAGGGTGATGTCGAAGAAATCATTGTTACAGGCTCGCGGATCCCGCAGACCAATCTACAAATCACCAGCCCGGTGACCCAGATTTCGGCTTAGGATTTGACGGTTGCCGGCGTGACCCGGGTCGAAGACCTGGTCAACCAATTGCCACAGGCCTTTGCGGCTCAGAACGCGACCGTCTCGAACGGCGCTTCGGGTACGGCGACGATCGCCCTGCGCAATCTTGGTTCGGTTCGTACCCTGGTGCTGATTGACGGCCGTCGGATGGGCTATGGTTCGCCTGGTGACTCTGCCGCTGACATCAATCAAATCCCTGGTGGCCTGATTGACCGGGTCGATATCCTGACCGGTGGTTCTTCGGCTGTTTACGGCTCGGACGCCCTGGCCGGTGTTGTCAATTTCGTGATGAAGAAGAATTTCGAGGGTATTCGGGTTGACGCCCAGTACAGCTTCTATCAGCACAATAACCAGTATGATGGCATTGGTGACCTGCGCAATGTGATCGCTGGCCGCGCAAAGACTAATCCAGCACAGTTTCAAATTCCTTCCGATAATGTAACGGATGGCTATGGTAAGGACATCACCCTGATGATGGGCCTGTCTTCGCCGGACCGTAAGGGCAACATCACCGCCTATGCGACCTATCGGAATAATGACAAGGTTTTGCAGGCCAATCGCGATTATTCGGCCTGTACCTTGGGTGGTGAAACGGCTGCCGGCGCCTTTACCTGCGGCGGTTCCTCGACCTCCTATCCAGGCCGGTTTACGAATTTTGACACCTTCAACTATACGCTCGACAAGACCACTGGTGAATTCATTCCATTTGTGGGTTCGCGCGACCAGTATAATTTTGGACCTCTGAACTATTATCAACGCCCTGACGAGCGCTATACGCTTGGTGCTTTTGGTCAGTATGAGATCAACAAGCACGCTGAGATCTTTACCCAGCTGATGTTTGCGGATTATTCGACGGTTGCTCAAATCGCGCCATCCGGCGATTTTGGCAACACCTCTACGATCAATTGCGACAATCCGCTCCTGTCGGCCAGCCAAAAGACG
>JBILKO010000135.1:0-5789 GCA_044376615.1 Caulobacteraceae bacterium | reverse complement strand
GGGATACCCTCCAATAGCGAAGGCCCCGAGCCATGAAACCCGGGGCGGGAAGGTTATGGGTTGTCGCTGCGTAAGATCGCTCTGTCAATCAAACTGCAAGAGGTTTGGCCAAAAACGCTGAAAAACCGCGAGCGCGTGACTTTTTCGTCAGGTTTTCAGCCTGTATCCGACTCGAAACAGGTTCCAACAACTAAAGGCCAAGACCAGAACGAGGCCCAAGGTCATGGCGACACCAGCGGCAATATTGCCGTCCGACTGCCCAATGAACCCGTAGCGGAACCCGTCGATCAGATAAAAGAACGGATTAAAGTGCGACGCGGTTCGAAACGGCTCTGGCAGTCGGTCAACCAGATAAAAGGTCCCTGACAAAAACGTCATCGGCATGATCAAGAAATTGGTCACGGCGGCCAGGTGATCGAATTTCTCGCTCCAGAGCCCGGCCATAATGCCGATTAGGCCAAGGATCAGCGAGGCGGCAACGGCGAAATAGACCACTGCCCACAAATGCGCGACGCCCCATTGGGTAAAGGGCGTAACGGCTAGGGCCGTGATTGTACCAACAAAGACGCCGCGGGTGGCCGCCCCCAAGCCGAACCCAACCAAGAGCTCAAAAGGCGCAAGCGGCGGGGTCAAGAAATCGGGCGTCAAGCCCATAACCTTGGCCTGGATCAGGCTGGACGAGGCATTCGCAAAGGCATTGTTCAATATGGCCATCATAATCAGGCCAGGTGCCACGAACTGGGCATAGGGCGTACCATGAATTGGCGGGCTGGCGCCGCGCATGGCAACGACGAAAATCAGCATATAGAGCAAGGTGGTGACGACCGGCGCGGCCACGGTCTGCATGCCGACCTTCCAAAAGCGCCGCACCTCGCGGCCATAAAGGGTCATCATGCCGCGCCAATTAACACCATTATAGTCCCTTGGGAGGGGCGGCATAACCAGGGGCGCGCTCGCGCCTTCAAGTTTGGAATTTGTCATGCCCAAACCTTGCTCTGATTGGCCCTTTTTCGCAAGCCGCGCCTTATCCAGATTTTGTCCCCAGAATATTGAACCCCCACATCTAGTTGGTCGCTCGTTAATGATAACCACCTATTGTGTCCGTTAAGGTTTCGTTTAGGATATAGCTTAGGTTATTGGTCTTAGGAGTGGGACATGGGCTGGACAGACGAGCGGGTCGAGTTACTGAAGAAATTGTGGGCCGAAGGCTTAAGCGCAAGCCAAATCGCCAAACAATTGGGCGGTGTGACCCGCAATGCGGTGATCGGTAAGGTTCACCGTCTTGGCCTATCGGGCCGCGCAGCACCGTCCCAGCCCGCGCGCCCTGCGTTTAAGGCCCCGCGCGCACCCCGCGTGACCGCGTCGGCCCCCGCCTCACCGCGCCGGATCGAGCCCGCAGCAACGGCTCAGGCCACAAGCCAAGCCATGGCAACGCCGCCCGCAATTTTCAAAGAAGAGCCCGGTTCGGCAACCGTGCTGACCCTCGGCGCCCATATGTGCAAATGGCCGATTGGCGACCCCGCGACAGACAGTTTCAGCTTTTGCGGACGCCGATCCTCAGATGGTCCTTATTGCACAGACCATGCCCGGGTCGCCTATCAGCCCCAGCAAAAACGCGTTCGGACCGGCACATCGGAACTGGCGAGATCACTTCGCCGCTACATCTAGGCCCTAGAATTCGTCCCACTGGTTTAGATCCTGCGCCGTCGCAGGGGCGAGGTTGGTGGGCACTCTGGCGAGTCTAGACTGAACCTGAGCCACATAGTTTGGCGCTGGCTTATGACGGGCCTGGTCTGCGAGCTGTGGCCGAGGGGGCGCCGATGGTGCCTTAGCGACCGGGGTGCCGACCGTGAATCGGCTCATGCACTCGGTCATGGTCACGGTTTCGTTTTGAAGGCTGGACACTGCTGCGGTCAATTGTTCGACCATGGCCGCGTTTTGTTGTGTGACCTGATCCATCTGATTGACCGCAGTATTGACCTCCGTCAGGCCTGCCGACTGCTCGCTAGATGACGACGCGATGTCGGCCATCAAGGCGTCAATCTCGGCAATATTGGTCACAATCCGCCCCAGCGACTCACCCGCCGCCCCGACCAGCTTCACGCCCGCTTCCACCTGGCTAGAGCTGGCGCGGATTAGGTCCTTGATCTCCTTGGCCGCCTCGCCGCAGCGCTGGGCCAAGGATCGAACCTCAGACGCCACCACGGCAAAGCCTCGGCCCGCCTCGCCAGCCCGCGCCGCCTCGACCCCGGCATTCAGGGCCAAGAGGTTGGTCTGGAAGGCAATCTCGTCAATCACGCCAACGATTTGGCTGATCTGGCGCGAAGATTGCTCAATCTCGCCCATGGCCTTGACCGCATTTTGGACCACCGTCCCTGATGAGCTGGCATCGGAGCGGGCATCGGTCATGGCGCCTGAAACCTTGCGGGCACCTTCGGAACTCCGCGCGACTGTCGCCGTCAGCTCGTCAAGCGCCGCCGCAGTTTGTTCCAAGCTTGCCGCCTGCTGCTCGGTACGGCGCGATAGGTCATCCGACGCGCCGGCAATTTCTTGGGTGCCAGACCGCAAGGCTGCGGCGCTTTGTGCCATAGCGCTCAGGGTCTGGGCTAGACCGTCAAGTGTCTGATTGAATTGAGATTTCAGAGCGTCAAAAGCGGGATCAAGCGGAACGTCTATCCGGGCCTTCAAATCGCCCTTGGCAATGCTGGCCAGGCGCGCCGTTGCGACCACAATCATCTGGGCCTGGGCCGCTTCTTTTTGCGCCGTCGCCGCCAACAACTGCTCATCAACCCGATCAGACGCGGTGACATCCTGGGCAAAGGCCACCACCCGAACCGTTTGGCCCACGCTATCTAAAACAGGAAAGTATTGAACCTGCAGCCAAAGGGCCTCGCCGTGCTGGGTTGTATGTTCGAATTTACCCATCGCCGAGCGGCCAGCCGCCAAACCCTCCCATACCCGCAAATACTGCGCCGCTACCGCTTGATCAGATGCCACCAGCAAAGACTGGTCCTGTCCAACAAGCGCCTTGGCCTCATAGCCAAGCAAATCCAGAAACAGATCATTTGCCGACAGGATCGAACCATCGACCGAAAACTGGACGCACGGCTGATTGGCCATCATGGCCGAAACGATCTGACCTGAATCCGAACTTGAGTCCGATAACCGCTGGCTTGAGGCGATTGTGGCAAACATCACCGCCTTCGCGAGGCAACCAGATCCGTCAAAAATCGGATTATAATTGGCCTGAAGCATGGTCTTTTCATTGAGCGCGTTACGGCAATAAATCTGCCGCGCCACGAACCGGTCCTCGACCAAACACTTGGCTATGGCCTCAAAGCCGGAGCCGTCAGCGTCTGACTGCTCAATAATCGCATCATGGCTGAGCGATTTCAGGGTCTGGTCCGAATAATCAAACTGGGTGAGAAAATTGTCATTGGCATCGATGACTCGCCCGTCGGCATCAAAGACAATGCGAATCTGCGAACGATCAAAGGCGCCAAACACCTGGTTAGAGGTCGACTGGGCGGTCGAGCATTCCACATCGGTCACATCGACGGCGAGTTGCACTACAGATACGGGGTTGCCATGGCGATCGAGCACGGGGCAATAGCTTTCTAAAAGCCAAACGGTTTCGCCCTGCTGGGTGAGACGCGGGAACTTACCAAGCACGCTTTGGCCGCTCAGCACCTGGTCCCAAACATCCCTTAAGGCGTCGCGCTCATCGCCGTCTTCGGCCACTAAGACGCTATTATGCTGACCAACAAGGTCGGCCCGCTCATAGCCGACCAGATTGAGGAAAATGTCATTCGCGTCAGTAATATTGCCGAGCAGGTCGAGGGCAACCTGGGCATGCGATGCGTCTAGCGCCTTTAGAATCTGGGCCTTTTCAGCCACCTGATTTTCAAGGACGGCAATCTTCTTGCGTGACCCAAACACAGTTCACCCCATGGCTCGCGACCTGGGCCCAAGATCCAGCCCATCCGGCGACCATGCCCCAGGCCTCCCTAAAATTTGGTTTAATTGGTAGTTTTAATTACTGAATTTGGCGGCGGGTGCTTTCGCCTTAAACTTTCGGCCTTTCAGCTGACCAACCCATGAGACATTCTCTGAAACGTCACTTTTCCAAAGCTAATGCTGCAGACTAGGCTTATCAAATTAACAACCAAAGTTCGAATTAACCTCACAAGCTAGCAGCCAATTTGCGACATGTTGAAGCAACTCGAAGGCGAATAAACCTAGGTGATGCTATAGATGATTGCACGAATCAACTAGTTAAGAGGCGCGGATGCCGAGAGTTAGGCTTATAGAAATTGAGAACTTCCGAGGAATCTCAAAGCTTATCTGGCATCCGTCGCCGGGTATCAACTGCCTTATCGGACCTGGGGACAGCGGAAAATCTACCATCCTAGACGCAATTGACCTTTGCCTCGGCGCCCGCCGAAACGCCCAAATATCCGATGCGGACTTCCATCGGCTGGATGTGGAGAAGCCGATCTCTATCTCCGTCACAATTGGTGAACTGAGTGACGCCCTCAAGACGATGGACGCCTACGGGCTCTATTTGCGCGGCTATCACGAGATACTGGGCGACATTGAAGAGGAGCCAAGCACCGACAATGAGACGGTGCTGACGTTAAACCTTACGATTGGCAGTGACCTTGAACCCGTCTGGACGCTCGTTTCCGAACGCGCCACTTCTCAGGGGCAATCAAGAAACCTCGCGTGGTCCGACCGTGTAAAGATCGCACCGACGCGCCTCGGGGCACTGGCCGAATACAATCTCAGTTGGCGGCGCGGCTCCGTGCTGAACCTATTGAGCGACGAGCGTGCTGACGCATCGACCGCCCTTGTGCAAGCAGCGCGTGAGGCCCGAGCTGCGTTCGGTGAACAAGCGGGGAAACAGCTCGCCTCGACGCTCGCGGCAGTCGAGGAGGCCGCCAAGGCTCTTGGTATTCCCTACGGCGCTCACTTGAAGGCGATGCTTGACTCTCATTCCATCTCATTCAGCGGCGGCACAATCTCCCTTCACGATGAAAGCGGCATTCCTTTGCGCGGCCTTGGTGTTGGCTCAACACGTCTTTTGATCGCAGGCCTGCAACGCAAAGCGGCCAATGAATCGACGATTATTCTCGTCGATGAGCTCGAGCATGGCTTGGAGCCACACCGTGTAACTCGGCTCCTTGATTCCATTGGGGCCAAAGACGCGAGCCCACCCCTACAAGCCTTTGTAACTACCCACTGTCCGTCGGCGATTTGCGAACTCAAAGCGTCGCAGCTCTTTGTTGTCCGATCTAATTCTCTCGGGCATGTTGTCCAGTCAGTCCCGACATCTGATGACATTCAAGGAACTATCCGCAAGTATCCGGAGGCTCTTCTCGCACCTACAATCGTGGTCCCTGAAGGGGCAAGCGAGATTGGGCTTTTGCGCGGCCTCGATCAGTACCGCTGGGCTGAGCCAAAGCCATCACTAGCTGCAATGGGTATTGCGTTGGTGGACGGCAAAGGCACCGAACAGGTCTTCAAACGGGGACGTGTGTTCCAGGGCCTCGGCTATCGGGTTGCCGTTTTACGCGACGGCGGCTGGCGGTCGCTCTGGTTCAGCCAAGTCCGAAGATGGCAGCCTAATCGTTACGCTAACAACGCCAAAGGCGCTGGGCGGAGATGGGCAGGGGTTCGGCATTGAGGTTGCGTTGGCAATCCATGTGCCGGGTGTCGAGCTAGCGATCACGGAAGGTCTGGTCCAGAAGGCGCACGTGGTCTGCCCCTACAGCCATGCGACCAAGGGT
>JBILKO010000049.1:0-16610 GCA_044376615.1 Caulobacteraceae bacterium | reverse complement strand
TGGTGCACGATACGGAAGGCTCATTTTCCTTTGCCCTATTCGATGATGATAATGACATGATGGGGGAACCAGCTGACGATTAGGGGTATTGCCGACGCTTGCCGTATCCTAAGTTAGGGGTTTCGCGGACGCACACTTAGGGGTATTGGGGACAAGTAACTAGGGGTATCACCGACGCCGAATTAGGGGTTTCGACGACGGAAAACTAGGGGTTTTGGCGACGCCCTCGCCCTGATTCGTTTCTACAAACCGGCCTTTCGGTACACGGGTCCTCTAAACGCGTGATGTGGCACCCATTCTTGGCGAGGCGCCATTCGCTTTGAGCATTCACCAAGACCTTACCTGCTCCCGAGTCGGGGTAATGCCGACGCCAAGGCGGGGTATCACCGACATGGGCAGCGGGGTATCGACGACAAAATATAGGGGTATCAACGACAATAAATGGGTTTAAAGCTCTGTATTAAATACAAAATCCGCTGCCTTAACGTTCTAACAGATTCTAATAACCTTGTTAACGCCGGACCATTGGCCCTGCAGCGCGCCAAATGGAGGGCGCGCCTTGGCCAAGCCAGGCTCAGTTAATCAGCGTTCGCGCAACCGCTTAGCCTTGCCTTCAGGCGTGGCTTTGAGCGCATTGAGGGCATATTCGATAACTTCGGCGACAATCCAGCCGCGCGTATCCGCAAGGTCATAGACATACTCAATGGTCTCGCGCGTAAGTTTGACATTTAGCTGATGAACACGGCCAGTTTTGCGCCTCGCGCGTCGCCTCAGGATCGGCTCGACGATTGCAGGCTTAGGTTTGGCCGTTTTTGTCTTGGCGGCTGGTGCGACGGGCGTTTCTGGCCGGGCATGAAAGCCTTGTTTTTCTGAGGCCGACCGCAGGGCTTGCTGAGACGTGGTTTCAAGACTCGAGCCGGTCGGCGCTGGCCGAGGCTTAAAGGCGCTTAAATCTAGCCCCAGATCGTCATCATCATCTGCCAAATCTAGGGATACGCGGGCTTTGGGCGGTTGGTTGGACATTGCTTCCCTCCCCTATTCCGCGGCAACGGCGGTTTGGCGGAGACGCGCGGTTACGGCCTTAGCAAAGTCGGCAATATTGTCCTTAGCCGCGTCCAGGTTGGAGGCTTGCGCAATTGTCAGTCCCCCGACCGTGCCACCAAACGAAAAGATAGCCCGATAGGCTTCGCGCTCTTGCAACAGGCAGCCCAGGACTGGAAGCCCAGCCGATTCAAATTCAGCGCGGATATGACGAAAGGTTCTTGGCTGAATGACTGCACTGACCCGGTTGAAATAGAGGGCGAAGGGCACAGGCCGGCCAATCGCCTTTTCAGTCGATTTAACCAGCTTAACGGCTCTAGCCGCCTGAGCAGCATCGAGATGCGAGCCTTGTAATGGGATTAGGACTAGGTCTGATCGAGAGACCGCATAAGACACTGTTAAGGAGGCTGTTCCCTCAAGGTCACAAATTACAAAGGTTGAGCGCTGGGCCTCTTCCTCAATGACATCCATAACTGTGTCTTGGGTGACATCCCGGATGACGCGCAGGTTTTCGGGCCGACCGGGGAGTCTCGCCCAGGATGAAACCGGCTGGTTTGGGTCGGCATCAATCATTGAAACCGGCGCGCCCATCTCGGCCAATAAGCCACCGAGCAGGACCGCCGAAGTGGTTTTGCCGACACCGCCTTTGGGACTGACAAACGAGATTACAGGCATATGCTTAAGGCCAAGGGCCCCTCCTCATCTTGACGCCGCCAAACCGATCGAGGCAGAGAGTTATGATCCGATACCCTCGGATATCGCTGGCTAACCCTTGATATCACACCGATACTATTAAATATCTGAGCGATATCGATTGTCTATCTATATAATGCCGTTTGCTAGCCAGCCTAGATATAGGGTACGCGTGAGATACTAATTATTAGTTAACAGGTACTTTTTCGATACCATAGGATAATAAAAAGATATCCCCTAATGTGTCGACCGCTCCTCTGGGTGAGGCGAAGGAATTTTCACCTGAAAGCCTAAGTTATCGCCGAGACTGCCCAAATGCCCGCCAGCGGCCAATCTGGGGCGGTTTTGGGGCCATTCAGGCATAGGGTGTCGGTCTAACCTCAAGGCGGTGCAATCCATGTAAAACCTGCCGCAATATTCGTGGCTTAGGTCGTGCTTCGCCCCACCAATGCTTGATAATCGGCCAGGCTTGAGACGCTAACCCCGAGGTCCGTTACAAGGCCATTATGCAGGGAATAAACCCAGCCATGGACCGACAAGGCCTGGCCTCTTTCCCAGGCATCTTGCACAAACACGTCCGAAGCAACGTTACGCACCTGCCTAATGACGCTCAGCTCGCATAGACGATTGAGTCGTTCAGCGCCGTCGCTTAAGGCTTCAAGGGCGTTGCGGTTCTCGTCATAAATCTCGCGTATGGGATGAAGCCAATGATCGATCAGGCCGTGCCTTTGGCCATCAACCGCAGCGGATATGCCGCCGCAGCCATAGTGACCAACGACCATAACGTGCCGAACTTTCAGGACCTCTACGGCATATTGCAGAACGGATAGATAATTGGCGTCTTGCGGCGGGGCAAGATTGGCAACATTGCGGTGGACGAATAACTCGCCGGGATCAAGCCCAACAATCTCGTTGGCGGGAACCCGACTATCTGAACATCCGATCCACAAATATTCAGGCGACTGCTGCGCCGCGAGGCGTTTGAAAAACTGCGGGTCAATCTGGGTCTTGGCCGCGGACCAGGCACGATTTTTACTGATAAGGTCCTTGATCATGACCGCTCCGATGTCAATTGAGGCCTGGCTAAATCCTAGTTCGCGCCTGAGTGCAAGCGCGACGAGGCATGGTTAGCCCGAACCGACTTGGCCCATTAAAATGGACAAGGTCCCCACCCCATCGATCCCCGCTTCGAGCGTTTGGCCGGGCCTTACTGGCCCCACACCTTCCGGTGTTCCAGTAAAGATCAGATCCCCAGCGGCCAGGGCCCATAGCCGCGAGCACTGCGCAATGGTTTCGCCCAGCGACCAGATCATATCGTCGATCCGTCCATCCTGTTTAATCTGGCCGTCGCATCTAAGCCAGATACGGGCACCCAATAGGGATCGGTCCAGGTCACCAAGCCGGCTTAAGGGACTAATGGGCGCTGATTGGTCAAAACCCTTGGCAGCATCCCAGGGGTGTCCTTTTGCTTTAAAAGCGTTCTGCAGATCGCGCCGTGTTAGGTCTATGCCGACCGCTAAGCCAAAAACCGCCGCGAGCCCCTGGTCAGGCGTAAGGTTGTGTCCACCGCTACCGAGGGCCGCAACCAGCTCCACTTCATAATGAAGATCTTGAGTGGCGCCTGGGAAGGGTAGGGGGGTGACTTCGCCAGGGACGCAATTGACGACGGCATCGGCAGGCTTAGAGAAAAAGAACGGCGGCTCGCGATCATCTGCCCCCATTTCGCTTGCATGGGCGGCATAATTTCGACCGACGCAATAAATGCGCCGGACAGGAAACAGCGAACTTGCGCCATTTATGGTGACGGATGGCCGCGCCGCAGGGTGGATTGCATATTGGGTCATCGGACCAGGATAGAAGCCGATCCGCCAAGGTAAAGCCCAAACCAGTCCTGACCTTACTGCAATTTAATTTGTCGGCGCCAGGTCCCCGTGGGAAAGCTGAACAGAAATGGCGATTGAGGGCCAATACCGTGCTGATCATTGAAAACCTCAGACATGTCTATGCCAATGGCGTGCAAGCCTTGCGCGGTATTGATCTTGTGATCCCAAACGGAATGTTTGGTTTGCTAGGTCCCAATGGCGCGGGCAAATCAACCCTGATGCGGATTATTGCCACCTTGCAGGCGCCTACCTCTGGCCATGTCCGGTTTGGCGAAATTGATATCTTGCAGCAGCCAGAAGCCCTTCGCCGAACGCTTGGCTATTTACCTCAGGATTTTGGTGTTTATCCCCGCGTATCGGCTTATGACATGCTCGACCATATGGCCGTGCTAAAGGGAATTTCGAAAGCGTCCGAGCGCAAGGCCGTGGTTGAAGCCCTGCTTAACCAGGTCAATCTTTGGGCGGTGCGCCATAAGGCCTTGGCTGGATTTTCTGGCGGAATGCGCCAGCGCTTTGGCATTGCCCAGGCCCTAATCGGCGATCCGTCACTCATTATAGTGGATGAACCGACTGCGGGGCTGGATCCAGAAGAGCGCAATCGGTTTCTCAACCTACTCGCTGAAATTGGCGAGAACGTTGTCGTTATTCTATCCACCCACATTGTTGAAGATGTTGCCGACCTTTGCCCGGCCATGGCCATCTTGGCTGAAGGTCAGATTGTGACGCAGGGTGCGCCTCTGGACCTAATCGATCAACTAATGGGAAAAATCTGGAAAAAGACCATTCATCGCCAAGAGCTTGAGGCATTCCGCCAAAATTATAATGTCATTTCTAGTCGCTTATTTGTCGGATCGACCCAGGTACATGTCTTGGCTGACCAGTCGCCAGGTGCCGGATTTGAGCCGGTCAGAGGCGGTCTAGAAGATGTTTATTTCTCCGTGCTTGTAAATGCTCGGCGTGCGGCTTGAGCGGGCAGGGGGCAGGGATGATCGCCAAGATTGCTGCATTTGAGCTACGTTACCAGCTTCGGCAGCCCCTGTTTTGGTCCGTTTCATTAATCTTCTTTCTTCTGACCTTTGGCTCAGTAACGATTGATCAGATCCAAATCGGGTCTGGCGGCAATATTCACAAAAATGCACCAGTCGCGATCGCCCAGACCCACTTGGTCTGGTCAATCTTCTATATGTTTGTGACGACGGCTTTTGTTGCCAATATCATTGTACGCGACGATGAAACAGGCTTTGGCCAGATTATTCGCTCTACACGGCTAACCCGCAGCGCCTATCTCATTGGGCGGTTTATGGGCGCATTTGCGGCTGTAGCGCTCTCATTTTTGTTCGTCCCGCTCGCAATCTATCTTGGCTCGCATGCCCTGGATTGATCCAGAGACCTTGGGCCCCAACCGCCTCGTCGATTATGCTTTTGCCTATGGGGTACTAGCGCTTCCTGCCCTTTTATTGACCAGTAGCGCGTTTTTCGCCCTGGCGACGGTGACCCGGTCGATGATGGCGACCTATTTGGGCGTGGTCGCCTTTTTTATCGCCTATCTGGTTTTGACCACTGTGCTGGATAAGCCGCAATGGGAACAGCTTGTTGCGGTGTTCGAGCCGTTTGGCATGGCCGCCTATAGTTTGGCGACCCGCTATTACACGGCAACGGAGGCCAATAATTTGGTTCCGCCGTTGAGCGGGGCGCTATTTTGGAGTCGCTTGCTTAGTCTAGGGCTTTCAGCAGCATTTTTAGGTCTTGCCTATGGCCTGTTTCGTTTTGAACCTCGGCCAGAGACTGTAAAGGCTACTAGGCCTAGGACTAACAAGGCCTATAGCCCCGCGAAATCCCTGGCTGTGCCAACCCGGTTCGGACCTGGCGCAAACATGGCCGTTCTAGCCTCGCGTACCCGCCTGGAAATGGCGCAGGTCTTTAAAAGCCCGGCTTTTATAATTCTGCTCACTATGGGCGTTGTAAATGCAGGGGGTGGGTTATGGTTTAGCAATGAGGCCTATGGCGGAACGCTCTACCCTGTCACTCGGGTTATGGTCACTACGCTTTACGGTGCGTTTGGGATTATCCCGATCTTGATTGCGATTTATTATGCCGGTGAGCTGGTCTGGCGAGAACGCGATCGGCGGGTGCATGAAATAATCGACGCCGCGCCTATTCCCGATTGGGCCTTTTATGTTCCCAAGACTCTTGCCGTCAGCCTGGTTTTGCTAGCAACCCTCATCGTTGGGGTGATGACCGCCGTTTTAGTTCAGGCCTTGCGTGGATATAACGGGTTTGAATTGGGCAAGTATCTTGTCTGGTTCGTTCTACCGCAAGCCATTGACAGCGTTCTGCTCGCCATCTTGGCCGTGTTTTTTCAAACCCTTTCGCCGCAGAAATTCATCGGCTGGGGCTTGATGGTGCTCTATCTGATTTCGACCCTCACCCTGAATAATCTGGGGTTTGAGCATAATCTCTACCAGTATGCCGGCACCCCGCATGTGCCTTTGTCGGACATGAATGGCCAGGGTCGGTTCTGGATCGGTGCAGCATGGTTTAAACTTTACTGGACCGCCTTTGCCTTGGTTTTGGCGGTCTTGTCTTATGGCCTATGGCGGCGCGGCACAGAGACCCGGTTATGGCCTCGCCTGGTTCGCTTTCCAGCCCGGCTCAAAGGTCCCGCGGGTATACTGATGGCCGCTGCCGCCCTGATCTTTGCGGGGGCAGGGGGCTTTATCTATCTCAATACCAACGTCTGGAACGAGTATCGCACTAGGATTGATGATGAAAAATGGCTCGCTGATTATGAAAAGGCCTTGCTCACCTATGAGACCGTGCCGCAACCTCGGATCTATAAGGTTCAACTGACCGTCGACCTCTATCCTCATGAGCCAAGGGTTGTAACCCATGGTGTCTATGCGTTTGAAAATAAGACCGATCAGCCTTTGCGCGAGATCCACCTAAATTTCGACCGCGACCTAATGGTTGAGGCCCTATCGATAGAGGGTGCCCGCCCCACCAAGACCTATGACCGGTTCAATTATCGCATATTTACCTTTGATACGCCGCTGCAACCGGGCGAAAAGCGGCGCTTGACCTTTACCACGACGCGGCTTCAACGGGGCTTTAAGAATCGCGGTGATACGGTGCGCGTGGTTGATAATGGCACCTTTATCAATGATCGCGAGATCGCCCCGAGTTTTGGCATAGGCCGAGATGGCCTACTGCAAGACCGTGCCAAGCGCCGCAAATATGGTTTGCCGCCTGAGCGGCGCATGGCCAAGCTCGGCGACAGCGCGTCACGGGCCTATACTTATCTGCGTCACGATAGTGATTGGGTACAGGCGGATCTGACGGTCAGCACAGTTGCCGATCAGATACCGATCGCGCCAGGCTATAAGGTGTCAGATATCGTCGCCAATGGACGCAGGACCGCGCATTTTCGCACCGAAGCGCCAATCCAGAACTTTTTCTCGATCCAGTCCGCCCGCTATGCGGTGCGCACAGAGCCCTATAAGGGCATTGACTTAGCCATATATTATGATCCGCAACACGCTTGGAATATTGAGCGCATGCTTAAGGCGATGAAGGCGTCGCTGGATTATTATCAGGCCAATTTCAGCCCCTATCAGTTTCGCCAAGCGCGGATATTGGAGTTTCCTGATTATGCGCAATTTGCCCAGTCGTTTGCAAATACGATCCCATATTCCGAAGGGATAGGCTTTATTGCCAATTATAAGGACCCGGAAAAAATTGATCTGGTCACCTATGTTACTGCCCACGAACTCGCGCACCAATGGTGGGCGCACCAGGTGATTGGCGCCGATCAGCAGGGCTCGACCGTCCTTTCGGAGACCTTGGCGCAATATTCGGCCTTAATGGTGATGGAGAAGATGTATGGCCCTGAAAAAATTCGGAAGTTTCTGAGCTATGAGCTGCGCGGCTATCTGAGAAATCGCGGCGGTGAGGCGGTGGAAGAGCTGCCTTTGGCGCAGGTAGAGAACCAGGACTATATTCATTATCGCAAAGGCTCCTTGGTCATGTATCGGCTCAAGGATGAGATCGGCGCCGAGGCGGTCAATCGGGCTTTGCGAGCCCTTCTGGCTAAATACGCCTTTAAGGCGGCGCCCTATCCGACGGCACTGGATCTCATAGCGGCCCTGCGCGCAGAGGCTCCGGCCGATAAACAGGACCTAATCACGGACCTATTTGAGAAAATCACCCTCTATGACATCAAGACCACAAAGGCCGTGGCGAGGAAGCGGTCAGACGGTCGTTTTGACTTGACCCTTACGGTCGATGCCCAAAAACTATATGCCGATGGGCAGGGCAAGGAGACCAAGGCCCCCTTGAATGAGGTTATTGATATTGGTGTGTTCAAACTCAAGCCCGACAATAAGGCCTTTGATCGCAGCCAGGTTATAGGGTTCGAGCGTAGGCAACTGCGTGCCGGGGTTCAGACCATTACGATTATCACCGATTCCGACCCAAAATTTGCCGGAATTGACCCTTATGCCAAGCTGATTGATCGTAATACAGACGATAATGTCCGAGCGGTCGAACGGGTTGCCCACTAGCCTTGCTGGCTGGCAGGAATACAAGGCCTAATGGGGCCTATACAAAAGGGGTTTGAACGCCTAAGGTCAGACCCCACAGTCGAAACAGGATGGAGAGGGCAATGGCCATCAAGCCTCGCATTCCAACGGACCTTGTTCAAGACGTTCAGGTCCAAAACATCAGCCTCAGTGAGGCCGATATGCAGGCGCTTATGACCGAGATGGGCAGACGGGTTGATCAGTCGGTCAAGCAGGCGCTTTTAACGGTGCAAAGCCAGTCGAAGGCTTATGTCACCGCTGCTGAGGGCCAGCTCGAAACGGCCCAACAATTGGTTTCCGAGCAAGTCCGAGCCAAGCCTGTAACCGCCTTGGCGGCGGCACTCGGTGCGGGTGTCTTGGTCGGGTTGCTGCTAAATGCGGGTCGTCGGCATTGATTACGGCAAGGCTATTTAGGGCACTTGCAGCGGGGGCGGTCGTCGTCTCCGCTGTTGCTGTTTGTGTTATCGCTTTGGCGCTTGCGGTTCATGCGGTGCTATTGCCGCTTCTGGGTGAGGCCGGCACACTAGCCTTAATAGCGGCTGGATTTGCAGTCTTGGCCCTGGTCGCTGCCATGATCGCCGTTCAACGCCCTGAACCCAGGCCGGCCAGGGCGAGTGGTGCCCACCTTGTAGATATCTTGCTCGATCTGGTGCAGGCCAAGCCCCTAACGAGTACAGCGCTGGCGGCCCTTATCGGCTTAATTCTGTCGCGGAACCCCGATTTACTCGCAAGCCTGGTCCGTACGTTTACGACTGCACCGCCGCCCTCAAGCGAGGATTAGAGCCGGTCGCGCAGGGCGTACCAGCTAAGGCCAGCGACCAAAGCTGGCCAGCGTAAGAGCTTGTCGCCAGGAAATTTGGGCGTTGGCAGGCGCGATAAAAGGTTAAGCCCCGCCATTTCCCCTAGACTTGCTTGCGCCAGGATCTTGCCAAAATAGGGAGCAAGCATCACACCTTGGCCGCTATACCCGGCTGCTGCCACGACACCGGGCTTGATTTGCCGAACAAACGGAACCCGGGTCATGGTTATGCCTAAGGTGCCGCCCCAGGCATGGGTGATGGGTTGGTGTTTAAGGTTCGGATAGATTTTCAACATATGTCGGCGAACAAATGCCGTCAGGTTTGCAGGATACCAGGGGCTGTAGTTCTCGCCGCCGCCGAACAATAACCGACCGTCAGGCGATTTGCGGAAATAATTGACCACAAACCGGCTATCAGCCACAGCCATATCGCTTCGGATAATCTGATCGGCCAAATCGCCCAAGGGTGCCGTTGCGAGCACAAAATTATTGATCGGCATGACCTGGGCATCAATTTCGGACGATAGTCCGTCGATATAGCCGTCGCCGGTCAGGATAAGGTGTTTGCAGTCAACCTCGCCATGCGCGGTCTTGACCGTCATGCCTTGATGGGTTTTCGCCCAACTCAAGACGCGGCTGTGCTCATAAATCTCTACGCCCATTGCCCGCGCGGCCCTCGCCATGCCAAGGGCAAGATTGAGGGGGTGCAGATGGCCGCCGCCCTGGTCGCAAGTGCCTCCATAATAGACATTTGTGCCAAGGTCATCGGCTAGCTGGTCACGATCAATCATCGAGATTTGGTGATAATTATAGACCTTGGCCATATGATCTATGCTGCGCAGGTCTTCGCCTTCCCCGCCAGGTCGATGCCGCGCATGGATGAGGCCCGGCTTAAATTCGCAATCAATGCTATGGCGGCTGATCAAGTTCGAAAGGTTTGACCGCGCATCTAGGGCCATTTGCCAAAGGGCCTTGGCGTCGTCGTGTCCCAAAACCTGTTCGAGCCAGGCTTGTTCGCGCCTTTGGCCGGGATGCACCTGGCCGCCATTTCGCCCTGACGCGCCCGATCCGACGGTTACACCTTCCAAAACAATGGCCGAGACGCCCTTACCGGCGAGCTCAAGGGCAGCGCCAAGTCCCGTATAGCCGGCGCCAACAATACAGACCTCAGCCTGGTGCTTGCCCTCAAGCCTTGCAAGCGAGGGGAAGGCATGGGCGGTCGCGGCATACCAAGATCCGGTTGGATGCCCAAGGTTTCGTGCGCTCATGATCAGACATTCAGCAGCAGGAATTCACGCTCCCACGGGCTGATTGTGCGCATAAAGGCCTCATATTCTGCCATCTTGACCCGTGAATAGGCGCTGACAAAGCTGGCGCCCAATATATCGGCAAGGGGCGCACAGGCCTGTAGGTGGGTAACAGACTCGATCAGGCTGCGCGGTAACTCAACCCCGCGCAGATTGGCGTCTGTATCCACGGGGGCCGTGGGCTTGAGCCCTTCAATCATGCCAAGATAGCCGGTTGCCAGGACCGCCGCGATGGCCAGATAGGGATTGGCATCCGACGAGGGAACCCGGTTTTCGACCCGGCGATTAGCCGCATCTGAAGGCGGTACACGAATACCGGCGGTGCGATTATCATAGCCCCATTGGGTATTGACTGGCGCGCCAGATTCCTTGCTGATCCGGCGATAGGAATTCACGTATGGGGCCAATATCCCCATGATCGCCGGCATATAGCGCTGTTGGCCGGCAATGAAGCTATAGAAGAGTTCGGTTGGCCCGCCAGAGTCCGGATCAGAAAACAGGTTCTTTCGGTCTTCGAGACCAACAATGGACTGGTGGATATGCATGGCAGACCCGGGTTCTGCCGCCATGGGCTTGGCCATAAAGGTCGCATAGATCTCATGCTCCATCGCCGCTTCGCGAATGGTGCGCTTGAACATAAAGACCTGATCGGCGAGCTCGAGTGCATTGCCGTGGCGCAGATTGATCTCCATTTGAGCCACGCCGCTTTCATGGATCAGGGTGTCGATCTCTAGGCCTTGATGCTCTGAATATTCATACATGTCCTCAAACAGGGCATCGAACTCATTGACGGCCGAGATCGAATAACCTTGGCGGCCAGTCTCGGGCCGCCCCGATCGGCCAACGGGCGGGCGAAGCGGATAGTCAGGGTCGACGTTCTTCTCAACGAGATAAAACTCAAGTTCGGGCGCTACGACAGGGTCCCAGCCCTTGGCATGATAGAGCGACATTACCCGCCGCAGCACCTGACGCGGGCTTTCCTCAACCGGGCGGCCGTCGGGATGATAGGCATCATGGATAACCTGGCCGGTTGGATCTTGGGCCCAGGGCACACTGGCTAGGGTAGCAAAATCGGGGACCAGAACAATGTCGGTATCGGACTGAACCGTATCGATCAGGCCATCAAGGTCTGGAAAATCGCCGGTAATGGTCTGATAGAACACCGATAGCGGCAGGTTCATATTGCCCGCCTTTAGAAACTTTCGCACCGGCATGATCTTGCCCCGCGCCACACCGGCCAGGTCGGGCACAAAGCATTCAATCTCTTCAATGTTCTGTTTGGCAAACCATTGAACCGCCTCTTCAATCGAGGCGACACCACGTTTGGCAGCCACAGCGGATTTGCGGTGTTTGGATTTGGGTTTCATGTCACATTTCCATTCTGAGCACTATCAGCCTAACCCAAGCCCTCAAAATTGGCAAATTGTGATCACAATTTTGCACTTTAGCCGGTATTGCGCAGGGCAGCCGCAATGCCGTTTAAGGTCAATTGAATGCCCAGCTGGATCGAACTGCCGGTTTCTCCGCGCCGCCGCCGCGAAAGAAGCTCGATCTGAAGGCGATTGAGCGGATCCAAACAGGGCCGAGATAGGGCGATCGAGGCAGCCAGCTCTGTCTGGTCGTCTAATAGTCCCGTCATGCTGCGGATACTGAGGATCAAGGCGTTAGCCTGGTCCCACTCCTTTGCGATCTGCGCAAAAATCCGGTCGGCGGCACCGCGGTCCGGAGATAGCGCAGCATAGGCCTTAGCGATTTCCATATCGCTTTGGGCTAGGGCGACGGCCATATTGGCCAGGAAGGTGTCCAAAAACCCCCAGTTTCCGGCCATGTCTTGCAATTGGCTGATGGAAACGCCCGCGCGTTCAACGCCGCTAGCGAACCCGTACCAGCCTGGCAACATGAACCTGGACTGGGACCAGCTAAACACCCAGGGAATAGCGCGAAGATCTTCAATGCGTCCCGATGCAGTTCTTGATGCTGGGCGACTGCCAATCTTTAGATCAATGATTTCGGAAATCGGCGTAACCGTGCGGAAAAACCCGGCGAAGGCTGGATCGCGATAGACCAGATCCTGATAGGCTTCGCAGGATCCGTCTGTGATCTTGTCCATAATTGGCCCAAAACGGCTGTCGAGCGAGCCATTGCCGTGACCTTCGGCCTCCTTGTGGGTTGTGGCCAAGAATACGGCGGCGGTT
Organism: Caulobacteraceae bacterium; assembly: GCA_044376615.1. GTDB lineage: Bacteria > Pseudomonadota > Alphaproteobacteria > Caulobacterales > Caulobacteraceae > CAISGS01. Next base: position 4,115 of record JBILKO010000049.1, on the reverse strand, counting down.
AGGCTATCAAGGCTTTTGCGGGCCGTGACCTCATCGCCAAATTTGCGCGCAATCATTTCGCCTTGTTCGGTTAGGCGCATGCGGCCCTGAACAGTTCCCGCTGGCTGGGCCAAGATGGCGGCAAAACTTGAGCCGCCGCCGCGCCCGACCGAGCCGCCTCGGCCGTGAAATAGCTGCAGGCTCACATTCTGGGCTGAGCACGAATTTAAGATCTCACTTGAGGCGCGATGCAGCGACCAACGCGAGGCGGTGTAGCCGCCATCCTTATTGCTGTCGGAATAGCCCAGCATCACTTCTTGAACTGCACTGGGCCCAAGCAGTGACTTTGCCGCCGGTAGCTGGAGCCAACGATCCATGATTGCGGGCGCAGCCTCGAGGTCGGCAATGGTTTCGAATAGGGGCGCAATGCGTAAAAGCGAGCGCGGAGAGGCGCCGCCAAACACCAGGCCTGCCTGCTTGAGCAGGACAAGCGGCTCCAGAATATCTGAGACCGAGGCTGCCTTGGATATCACATAGGCACCAATGGCTTCTGCGCCATAGGCCTTTACCGTTTCGGCGGCAGCATCGAGAATTTTTAGCTCGCGCTTGGTCAGGTCGGAATAGGACGCAAATGGCCAACGCAGGACCCGCTCGTCGCTCAGCTGTTCAGTTAGGACCTCAATGCGCTGATCCTCATCGAGGCTGAGATAGTCGATCGGCGCGGGAGACTGGGCAAAGAGTTCGGCAATCACCTTTTCATGCACATCCGAATTTTGCCGCAGATCCAGCGATAGGAGGTGAAAGCCGCAGCAGCGCACGATCTGTAATAGGGTCTTGAGGCTTGACCCGACCAGGCGCTCGCCCCCATGCGCAATGAGGCTGTCGCGAATGCTGGAGAGGTCCTGAATGAGTTCCGACGGCACACCATAGGCCGGGGCGGCGGTTTGGCCTCCGAGCGGGTTGGTCCCTGGTGGTAAGGCCCACAGCGCCTGGGCCGTCGCCACGACGCGGTCGCGAATATAGGTCAAGGCGCGGCGATAGGGCTCGTCGGCGCGGTGTACCGAATGCTGGGCCGAGCGCCGGGCCAGTTCCATCACCTCATCTGATACGGGTGCTAGAGTGAGGGACAGGGTTAGCTCGGTCTCAAGCCGGTCCAGTTCCTCCAGATAATAGGCGAAAATGACGCGGCCCTGTTCCGACAAGGCCAGCTTGAGCGTGACATGATCAACATGGGGGTGGCCGTCACGGTCGCCGCCAATCCAGGATCCAAGCCCAAGCACGAGCGGGAAGGGGGCTTGTTCAGGCAGGTCGCGGCCCCAATCCTCATAAAGGCGCACGAGGGCGGGTAGGATGGCGCGTTTGACAAAACCTAATGTATTGTCGATCTCGTCGCTGACTGTAATCCGGTCAGGGCGATGTAGTCGGGTCTTCCAAAGCAGGGCGACGGCGCGAAAAAGCTCGTCCTGGGTCCAGATATCGAGGGTGCGGGGCAGGGAATGACGGCGCAGGCCCAGTATGCGCGAAACTTCAAATTCCCGGTCAACGACAGAGGCGCGGCGCATTTCGGTTGGATGGGCGGTAAAGACTGGCGTCAGTCGCATTTGGCTCAAGACCGAATGGATAGCCTGGTCCGTCAGACCTTCCGTTCGCTTAAGCTCAATCGCCCCGGTCAGGGTTGCAGGCTTATTGTCGACTACAGCATCATCGAGGCGGCGGCGCCCCGCGACGTCTTCTGAGATATTGGTCAATGTGGAAAGACAGGCCAGGGCCCGCACCAGATAGACCGCATCATCGGCATTGAGGCTGGCCAGGTCGCCACCTGCCGTGCGGGCCTGGCGCACCTGCGACAGTTTTGCCTCACCGTCTAGATAGGCGACGGCCTCATGAAATAGCCGCTCCAACAGCTTGACGTTTTGCGAAACCCGCCGCGTGGTGGACTCATCAAGGCTCATGGGACAATGCTTTCCTAAATTGCCGGGTAAGCATAAACCAAAACATGTAAAAACCGTGTTTCAGGTCAAGGGATGGACCAGCATGCAAGATCTTTGGGCCCTAGGGCAGGCGGCGGGCACCATATTAAAGGCCAGAGGAGAGACGATTGCGGTTGCTGAGTCCTCAAGTGGCGGCCTGATCTCGGCGGCGCTGCTCGCTGTTCCGGGTGCATCGGCGTATTTTCTGGGCGGCGCGGTTGTCTATACGGGCCGGGCCAGGCGCAAGCTGATGGCCATCGAGGCAGAGGCGGTTGAGGGCATGCGCTCAGCGAGCGAGCCCTATGCGCTCTTGCTTGCTCGTACCGCCCAAAGCCGCTTTCGTGTGACCTGGGGCCTATCCGAAACCGGTGCAGCAGGCCCGACGGGCAACCCTTACGGCGATGCGGCGGGCCATACCTGTATTGGCCTTGCTGGCCTATCCGAGCGGGTCATAACCTTGGAGACTGGGCAAGATGACCGGCTTGGCAATATGCAGGCTTTTGCCGTGCGGGCGCTTGGGCTCTTGATTGAAGTTTTGGGTACGGAGGGATCGCAGTCCGCCGTCTAGACTTCCGATACGATCATTAGCGAATAATGCCAAGGCTTGATTGTCCGCCCAGAACCTTAAGATCGCTTGACAAAAGATAGCCCTTGCGCTTGGTTGATCGTGGCGTTTAATTCTATCTAAGGTAATGTTTTCGGGGGACGACATGCTTCGCAACGCAATTCAAATGGTCGCTATAGCCTGTATTGGCCTTAGCGGGTGTGCGACTGTAACGACGCAGTCTATGGCCACTAATGACAGAGGTGGGCGCGGTATTGCCTATTTCTTGCCGCGGCAATTGGCGCAGGTCACGGTTACGCGGATCAAGCGCGATGAGGCCCCGGCGCCCCCAAAGCCCCTTGCAGATGCAATTAAGGCGCAAGCTGAAGCTCAGAAGGCCGTAGATGCGGCAAAAGCTTCGGTTGGAGCAGCGAATGCGGCGCTGCGATTAGCTGAGGATACACTTATCGCTGCGTCAAACACGACCGATGGCGGTTTGGCCATTTTGAATGCGCGGCTTACAGAACGAAAAAAGGCATTGGAATCGGCAAATGATGCGCTCGATAAGGCAAACAAAGAACTAAAAAGCAAAACCAATGCAGTAATCAACATTAAAACCAAGGCTATGAAAGAAGGAATACATACTGACGTAGCTGAAAGCGCATCAAAAACCGACTATACAGCCGTTGTTGAAATCAAATTGCTACCTCCCAGTGCGGATCCTGCACATGGTTTTCGCTTAAATACATTTCATAATATATTTCGCGATGACTCTAATCATTTAGTGGTTTCGAATGAGGGCTTGCTGACTAGCAACGATACGACGGCTATTGATCGCACCGGCGAAATCATTGTTGCCCTGTCTAAGGCCGTTGGTGCAGTGGCCGAGTTAAATTCTGGGGGATCAACACCACTATTTGATAAGTCACGCGCCCCAGCTTCCGTTATTGAAGATGCTGAGCCAGACGACTGTAAAAATGTTCCCGATAAGCGCATACTAATTGTCGATTTTGCAGCAAACGATGATGCTGAAACTCAGACCAATAGAATGCTAACCTGTATGGGCGTTAGATTTGAACGGCTTGGGTCAAATAATTCTTTCGATTTTAAAGCCGTCGAAGCAGTAGGAAACAAAGGTGTACTTGACGGTATCGCCTATCGTACGCCTATCGAGCAATGGGTAAAAATTCAGGTCTGTGCGAAAGACTATGTAAAGGACTGTGATCCGACCGATTCCACTAAGGTGGATACGACGTCTGATCCGACTTGGCGCACGGCTCAGGTGGTCGCGTTAAAGCTGCCTCAAGCGGGTCCTGTATCCTACCTCCCACAGAATGCTGGTGCCTTTACCAAGACCACCTACAAGACCAAGTTCCAAGATGGAATATTGATTGACTATGATGCCGCGCGCCCGAGTGAGGTCGCTGAGGTAGCCAGTTGGCCAATTCGCGTCATTGATGGGGTCTTTGAGGGTGTCAGCAAGGTCATCAGCTTGCGCACCAGCGTCGCCAAACAAAAAACCGAATTGGCCGCTCAGCAAAAAGCTCAATTGGAAGCGCAATATAACCTTCTTGCGGCTCAAGTTAAGTCGAGCGGAACGATAACAGACGCAGAGAAGGCCA